>CAIXXI010000051.1 GCA_903923345.1 uncultured Burkholderiales bacterium
CCGGAGACCGCTCTCGGATACCGGTTGCCAGGCTGGCGATGCAGGATACGGGTCATGGGAGTCTGCAAGAACGGGACCGCTGATTATGCGCTGCCCACCCTCGGCTTGACACCGGATGGCCGGGCCGATAAGGTCCGCGCCAGTCTCACCGCCGATGCGGGAGAGACCGGCCCTGCACCCTGAGCTTTTAAGCCGGGTGCGGAACGTGCCGGCGCCGAAGGTGTATCGCCCCGGAAACTCTCAGGCAAAAGGACCGCATCGGATCGGACTCTCTGGAGAGCAGGCTCCTGCCATGGCAGGACCTCGCCGAAGGTCAATCTCTCAGGCAAACGGACAGAGGGGGCGCAACGGATCAGTCATCTGATCCGGTCGCGTTCCCGCACCTGCGTCATCTGGCGCAGGCCGAATTGAAGTCCCGTCTGCAGTGCATTGCCTGTCCACCTTCACCGGAGTCCGCCGTGTCCAGTCCCGCCGATCTGAAATACACCGAGTCGCATGAATGGGTGCGCGTCCATCCCGATGGCACGCTGACCGTTGGCATCACCGCGCATGCGCAGGAAGCCCTCGGCGAGCTCGTCTATGTCGAGTTGCCCGAACCCGGCCGCACGCTGGCCCAGGGCGAGGCCTGTGCGGTGGTCGAATCCACCAAGGCCGCCTCTGACGTCTATTCGCCGGTTGCCGGCGAAGTGATTGCGGTCAATCCGGTTCTGGCCGATACGCCCCAGTCGGTCAATGAATCGCCCTTCGAGCAGGGCTGGCTGTTCACGATCCGGCCGGCAGATCCGAAGGCCACCGCCGCAATGCTGTCGGCCGATGCCTACGACAACGGCCCCGGCGCCTGAGGACCGCATGATGAAGCACGACCCCAGCCTCACCGACCTGCGCGCCCTCTTCGGCGCCGATGAATTCCATGCGAGGCACATCGGCCCAGGTGGCGAGGACGAGACCCGCATGCTCGCCGCCATCGGCTATGCCTCGCGACGCGACCTGATCCGCGACACCGTGCCTGCCACGATCCTGCGCGATGAACCGCTGGCGATCGTCGAGCCGACCACTGAAGTCGCAGCCCTGGCCGAACTCGCAGCCATCGCCGAGCGCAACCAGATCTGGCGCAGCTACATCGGTGCGGGTTATCACGGCACGATCACACCGGAGCCCATCCGGCGCAATGTGCTGGAGAACCCGGGCTGGTACACCGCCTACACGCCCTATCAGGCCGAAGTCGCGCAGGGCCGGCTTGAATCCCTGATGAACTTCCAGCAGATGGTGATCGATCTCACCGGTCTGGATGTCGCCAATGCCTCGCTGCTCGACGAGGCCACCGCAGCAGCCGAAGCCATGGGCGTGATGCGTCGTGCCTCGAAGCACACCTCGCAGCGTTTTCTGGTCGATGCCTCGGTCCATCCGCAGGTGATCGCCGTGATCCGCACCCGCGCGCAATGGATGGGCATCGAAGTGATCGTCGCCGATGCGATGCAGGCCGATGCCACCAGCGTCTTCGGTGCGCATGTGCAGTGCCCCGACACCGAGGGCCGCCTGCGCGACTTTTCTTCGCTCGCACAGACCCTGCATGCCAGCGCAGGCAAGCTCTCGATCGGGGTGGACCCATTGGCCGCGATGCTGGTCAAGTCGGCCGGCGCAATGGGCGCCGATGTGGCGATCGGCTCTGCACAGCGGTTCGGTGTGCCGCTCGGATATGGCGGCCCGCACGCCGCCTTCATGGCGGTCCGGCAGGATCTGGTCCGGACCATGCCGGGTCGCATCATCGGTGTCTCGAAAGATGCCGCCGGCAACCTCGCCTACCGCATGTCACTGCAGACGCGTGAGCAGCACATCCGCCGCGACAAAGCCACCAGCAACATCTGCACCGCGCAGGCGCTGCTGGCCAATATGGCCGCGTTCTACGCGGTCTATCACGGCCCGCAGGGCCTGTTGCGCATTGCGCTGCGGGTCAATGCGCTGGCCCGGTTGCTGATCGACGCAAGCGGCCTGACGCCGGTACACAGTGCTTTCTTCGATACCGTCGTGGTCGATCCGCGGTCTGCGGGCATCGACCCCCTGGCCATCGGCGCGCGCGCCCAGGCGCAGTGCATCAACCTGCGCACGCTGCCGGATGGTCGGATCACCGTCGCACTGGACGAAACCGTGGGCTTCGACGATATCGCCGACATCGCCTATGTCCTGACCGGCAGCCGTCCCAATCCCCAGACGATGTCTGCAGACGGGCGCGTCGGCGTCGAGCCGCACTCGATTCCAGCTTCCCTGCGCCGCGACTCAGCCGTGCTCACCCATCCGGTCTTCAACCGATATCGCAGCGAGACCGAATTCGTGCGCTATCTGAAGCGCCTGGAAAATCGCGACATCTCGCTGGTGCACTCGATGATTCCGCTGGGCTCGTGCACGATGAAGCTCAATGCCGCAGCCGAGATGGCGCCGGTCACCTGGCCGAAGTTCGC
>CAIXXI010000052.1 GCA_903923345.1 uncultured Burkholderiales bacterium
ATGTGCAGCGGGCCGGAGAGGTTGATTGCGATGAGCTTGTCACACTGGATGGGCTCGGTCTTGGTGAACGGGCGAAAGATGTCCCAACCCGCGTTGTTCACCAGCACATCAATTGGACCGAATCGCTCGATCGTGGCGGCGACGGCTTGATCGACACTCGCGCGGTCGGTGATGTCGCATTGAAACGCCTGCGCCTGGCCTGAGCTGGCGACGATGTCCCGAGCGACGTTCTGCGCCGCCTCAAGGTTCACATCGAAGACCGCGACGCGTGCACCCTCGGCTGCAAAGCGCCGGCAACTTGCGCCGCCAATGCCACCGCCACCGCCCGTCACGATGACGGTTCTGCCCTCGAATCGTGTTGCCGCCATGATCGGTCTCCTTGTAATACGTCAATATATGGACGTATCCTAGGACAAGCCTACAGCGCATGCAAGCCCTCAGATGCCAAGGACCACCCGAACAGCAGCAGACATTGACGCGGATCCAGCGCGAACAGACATGGCCAATCGCCTGTTCTTTCGCCTGTACCAATGCGCCAACATGTTGCATAAAACCGGCTCCCGCGCGATCGAGGAGCATGGTCTGACAACGCAACAGTGGGCGGTGATGGGTGCGCTGTCACGGCCCGCAGCAGCTCATGGAATGAGCGTGGGCGATCTGGCCCGCTATCTGATGGTCAGCCGGCAGAATCTGTCAGGTGTCATCAGCCGGATGGAGCGTGATGGCCACTTGCGCAGCGCGCCCGATGGTCGCGATCGAAGGTCACGGCTGATCACCATGACCCCCGGTGGGCGCCACGTCTGGCAGATCGAGGTGCAACCCAAAATTCGCTCGTACTACGCCCGTGCGCTGGCCGACTTCTCGATGAGCGACATGACGCACACCCTGCACTACCTGCTCAAGATGCTCGACAACATGGAGCGCCTCGATCTGGAAGTCAGCGGGTCAGATCCGAAAACAATCACTCACGCATCAGCCGACTGAACTGGTGCGATTCAGCCCGATGCGCTGCAGACACGTCTGCTGCACTGCAACCTGAAAGCAACCTTGGCAGGTTAAGGTTCGCTTCTTCTTGAACCCTACTTCAAGGCAAGACATGTCCAATGACTCAATGAGCATCCGACCGCTCGATACCGCTGTCGACACCAGCATTCCGAAATTCAACCTGTTTTTCGGTGTGCTTCTCGCGGTGTCGGCTGCCTACTTCGTCTCGTGGGGTCTTGGATATACCAATCACAACCACATCCCGCTGTTTCTGCTGGCCACGCTCTTCGGGCTGTTCATGGCCTTCAACATCGGCGGCAACGATGTGGCCAACTCCTTCGGTACCAGCGTCGGTGCAGGCACCCTCTCGGTGAAGCAGGCCCTGCTGGTTGCCGCGATCTTTGAAGTCAGCGGCGCAATCATCGCCGGCGGCGAGGTGACCAACACGATTCGCGGCGGCATCGTCGACCACAAGCAGATCAAGGTCGATCCGATGGACTTCGTCTACATCATGATGTCGGCGCTGATCGCTGCAGCCATCTGGCTCTTGTTCGCGACACGCAAGGGCTACCCTGTGTCGACCACCCATTCGATCATCGGTGCGATCGTGGGCAGCTCAGTGGTTTTAGGCTACATCCTGCAGGGCCCCGAGACCGCGCTCAAGCTGGTTCAGTGGAACAAGATCGGTGAAATCGCCATCTCATGGGTGCTCTCGCCGGTACTCGGCGGCCTGGTTGCCTATGGTCTGTACAGCCTCATCAAGCGGCATATCCTGGCTTACAACGAGTCGGCTAGCACCCGGATCGAGGCGATCAAGCTCGAGAAGAAGCGCTACCGCCAAGACTACAACGCCGCGTTCGAGCGGCTGTCGGATGTTCAGAAGATTTCCTACACGCACGCGCTGACGCGCGATATGGATGTCATCCGGGAGGGCAACGCTCGGCCGGAGGACCTCCAGTCCGACTACTACAAGGGCATGGCTGCAATCGACCATCGCATTGGCGAAGTCGATGTTTATCGGGCATTGCAGGTCTGGGTGCCGCTGCTGGCTGCTTTCGGCGGCATGATCATCACCTCCATGCTGCTGTTCAAAGGCCTCAAGAACATGAACCTCGGGCTGACCGAGCTTCAGAGCTACCTGATCATGGCCATGATCGGCGCGACCATCTGGCTGGCCACCTTCATCTTTTCCCGCACCCTGAAGGGCACTGGCTCGCTCGACCGCGCCACCTTCCTGATGTTCAGCTGGATGCAGGTCTTCACCGCAGCCGGCTTTGCCTTCAGCCATGGCTCAAATGACATCGCCAATGCCATCGGGCCGTTTGCTGCCATCCTGGAAGTACTGCGCACCGGATCCTCGGCATCCAAAGCCGCTGTGCCGACCATTGCCATGATCACCTTCGGCATTGCCCTGGTGGTCGGCCTGTGGTTCATCGGCAAGGAAGTGATCAAGACGGTCGGCAGCGGCCTGACCGAATTGCACCCCGCCTCAGGTTTCGCCGCGGAACTGTCGGCAGCAGCGGTGGTGATGGGCGCCTCGACCCTGGGATTGCCGGTGTCGAGTACCCACATCCTGATTGGTGCTGTGATGGGCATTGGCATGTGCAATGGCAATGCAAACTGGGGCTTGATGCGCCCGATCGCGCTGGCCTGGGTGATCACCATTCCAGCGGCTGCTGCCCTCAGCGCAATCGCGTTCTACTTGCTGCGCTCGATCTTCGGCGCTGGCTGATCAGTGAGTGCGGGCGGGAATTACCGCCCGCATCGATGTGAACCCGTGCACGAAATTCGATTTGGTTCGAACGGGTTCGCCAACCACCTCGATGCGTTCGAAGCGCTTGAGGATTTCCTCCCAGAGCACGCGTAACTGCAGCTCGGCCAGGCGGTTACCCACGCAGCGGTGAATCCCAAATCCGAAGGACAGATGCTGGCGCGGGCGCGCCCGGTCGATGATGAACTGATCGGCGTGCTCGATTGCGGTCTCATCGCGATTACCTGACAGGTACCACATCACCACCTTGTCGCCCTCGCGGATCCGTTTGCCCGCCAGCTCGGTGTCGCGAACCGCCGTGCGACGCATGTGAGCCAGCGGCGTTTGCCAGCGGATGATCTCGGGGACCAGGCTGCCCACCAGCGACGGATCGGCCCGCAACTTCTCATACTGATGCGGGAAGCGGTTCAGTGCGAGCAGGCCGCCGCTGATTGAATTGCGGGTGGTGTCGTTGCCACCGACGATCAGCAGGATCAGATTGCCGAGGAATTCGTCCGGGGACATGTTCCGGGTCGCCGGCGAATGCGCGAGCATCGAGATCAGGTCGTTGCCCGGCTCGGCGTTGACCCGCTCATTCCACAGGCGGGTGAAATAGGCCTGGCACTTGCCCAGTTCGGTGAGCCGCTGCTCCCAGGAGGTCACCGGCCCGTTGCCATCGGGGTCGCCCGTGGCCATGTCCGACCACCAGGTCAGCAGCCCTCGGTCTTCAAAGGGAAAATCGAAGAGCGTGGCCAGCATCTGAGTGGTCAGCTCGATCGACACCCGCTGCACCCAATCGAATTCCTCGTTGATCGGCAGGCTGTCCAGAATGGCCCCTGCCCTTTGCCGGATGGTGCCTTCCAGCATCGCCAGATTGCCCGGTGCCACGATCGGGCTCACCGTCTTGCGCTGCTCATCATGGCGGGGCGGGTCCATCGAAATGAAATTGGGGAACATCTCGGGTGCCGGCCGCTGCGCCAGCGCCACACCGCCCAGCTTCGATTCCGATGAATAGATCGCGTGATTGACCTCGACCTGCATGATGTCCTGGTAGCGGGTCACCGACCAGTAATTGCCGAAGCGCTTGCTGTGCCCCAGATGAACCGGGTCTTCCCGACGCAGCCGCTCGAAGTACAGGCCGATCAGGTCATGCTCGAAAAGATAGCCTTTGCTGACATCGATCTGCTCCAGTGGCATCGACTGGAGTTTGTCCTGCTCGGCTGCAAGCGCTGCTGCGTCCATATGCGTCTCTCCTTTTCCGGAAACTCTACACCCTGCCCGCGAGCCGGTTCCAGCCGGACTGCGCTCATGGCATCCTCAATCGGAACAGCCAGACAGGCTGACACCGACTCGAGGTCTACCATGATTGCCCACACATCTGGCCCGTCCGGGCCCCTGGCGAGCATCCATTCGCGCCTTCGTCTGCCGCTGATCAGCGCGCCGATGTTTCTGGTGTCGGGCATCGATCTGGTGGTCGCAGCCTGCGCGGGCGGCATCGTCGGCTCGTTTCCAACGGCCAATTGCCGCAGCGCCGAACAATTGGACAGCTGGCTGGGAGAGATGAACGCCCGAATCGATGCCCAGGAGCAGGCCAGCGGCCGCGCCGCGGCGCCCATCTGCCCGAACCTGATCGTGCACCGTTCCAACCCGCGCGTTGCCGACGACCTGGCCGTGATTCTCAAGTACAAGCCTTCGATCGTGATCACCAGTGTCGGCACGCCCACGCCGGTGCTGGGGCCGCTGCACGACATCGGCGCGAAAGTGCTGGTCGATGTGGCCAGCGTCATGCATGCGCAGAAGGCCGCAGCGGCCGGTGCAGACGGGCTGGTCCTGCTGACAGCAGGGGCCGGAGGGCAAACCGGATGGCTCAATCCCTTCGCCTTCGTTCGGGCGGTGCGGGCCTTCTATGACGGCCCGCTGATCCTGGCAGGCGGGATTTCAGACGGTCATGCCTTGAGGGCTGCACAGGCGCTGGGGTGTGAACTGGCCTACATGGGCACGCGCTTCATCGCCACCGAAGAGAGCATGGCGGCTGCGCCCTACAAGGACATGCTGGTTGCCAGCAGTGCCGACGACATTTTGCTGACCAAGGCCTTCACCGGCTTGCAGACCAACATGCTCAGACCGTCGATTGAAGCCGCCGGCCTGGACCCGGACAACTTGCCGGTTCGTGGGGATATCGACATCACCAAGGACATCAGCATCGAAGGCCGGGCGAATCGTCCCAAACGCTGGAAGGACATCTGGTCAGCCGGACACAGCGTCTCGGGCGTGAATGGGGTGATGCCGGTGGCGGCGCTGATCGAGAAAACCTGGCAGGAATTCCATGAGCGCGCCTGATCAGATCTCGATGGTCGTCTACACCGACTACAAGAGCCCTTATGCATTCGTCGCCGATCGAGCCATCAGCGCGCTGGCTGTGCAGTACCCGGTCGATCTCATCTGGCAGCCGTACACACTTCGAATCGCGGAATTTCTGGGCAATGTCGAGGGTCGATCACCGCATGCATGGCGTCGGGTGCGCTACTCGTACATGGATGCCAGACGCCTTGCCAACCGGCAGGGCCTGACACTGAAAGGCCCGCGACGGGTCTACAGCGCAGAACTGTCCAGTATCGGCATGCTCTTTGCCCAGGATCGGGGCGTGTTCGAGGCTTATCACGCATCGACCTTCGAGCGATTCTGGAATCACGACCTCGACATCGATTCGCTTGAAGAGATGAGTCGACACATCGATGCGCTGGGTCAATCCGGCGCAGACTTCGAGCGATTTGCGCAGGCAGAAGGCGCGCAGCGCCACCGTCAGATCATCGAGCACGCCGAATCGATCGGCGTGTTCGGTGTGCCCACGATGGTGATCGAAGACGAGCTCTTCTGGGGCGGCGATCGGCTCTGGATGGTGCGCGAGGCCCTCGAGAACAGCCTGCTTGAGGCATCCCGCGAGCGCCGACACAGGACGGGCTGATGGGTCGTGATGGACGGTCAGTGTTGCGATAGCAGCGCTTGCGACCAGCTAGCCGTCTCTCAATCGATTTGATCTCAGTGGTTGCTGACCCAGTTTTCAACACGCAGCCCCGCGTCGTTCACAAAGTCAGTTTCGTTGTTGGTGACCAGTGTCACCCCTCATGCGACCGCGTGAGATGCGATGAGCTTGTCCAGGGCATCGCGGTTGCGCTCTTTGTGGGCTGCGCGGATGGGGCCATAGGTCTTGGCAGCGTGTGCATCGAAGGGCGCAACCCATGGCGCTCAATGACCAGGTCGACGTCCCACGTGCTGCAGGCAAGTTCGGCAGGGATGCGAACGGCCTGCAAGTTGCCGTTCTTGAAAAGTTTGGTTTTGGCCATGGGAAACCCGCCTGGATGTACATCGCAGCAGGCAGGCCATCGAATCGGCCAACGCAACCAGGTCA
>CAIXXI010000053.1 GCA_903923345.1 uncultured Burkholderiales bacterium
GGCCAGGACGGCTTCCCGGCACCTTCCTGTGCCTGCATGGACAACCCACCTGGAGCTTTCTGTATCGCAAGATGATCGCGGTGTTTATCGCCGCTGGGTATCGGGTGATTGCGCCCGATCTGATTGGATTCGGCCGCTCGGACAAACCGGTGGATGAGTCGGTCTACACCTTCGACTTTCATCGCAAGCACCTGCTCGCCTTGCTCGAGAGGCTGAACCTGGACCGGCTGACGCTGGTCTGCCAGGACTGGGGCGGACTGCTCGGGCTGACCCTGCCCATGCAGATGCCGGAACGCTTTGAAGGCCTGGTGGTGATGAACACGACGCTGGGTACCGGTGACGTGCCGCTGACGCCGGGCTTCCTGGCCTGGCGCGACTATGTCGCGAAAAACCCGGACATGGATTGCGCCCGACTGCTCGCACGCACGGTACCGATCCTCACCGAACAGGAAGCCGCCGCCTACGAAGCGCCATTCCCGGATGCGCGCTACAAAGCCGGGGTTCGCCGATTTCCGCAACTGGTCCCGGACCACCCCGATGCCCCCGGCGCTGATGTGTCAAGGCAGGCCCGGGATTGGTGGCAAACCGCCTGGAGCGGGCGCACCTTCATGGCGGTTGGGCAAACCGACCCCGTGCTCGGTGAGCCCGTGATGGCGCAGCTGCGCGCATCGATTCGAAATTGCCCCGAGCCGATGCTGCTGCCGCAGGCGGGCCACTTCACGCAGGAATGGGGTGCACCGATTGCTCATGAGGTGGTTCGCCGTTGGACTTAGGACAGACGACCTAAGTCCTGCGTCCAATTGTCTCGCTGCGCCCAAGCCGTGACCATGTCCTCAGACACGGGGTGGCCTGTGCTGCGGAGAGTCAATCGTGTGGCCAAAGCGGTTTTTTCACCCGCTGCTGTGCATCGGCATCGCATTGCCAATGCACACATCGGTTCGTGCACAAGGCACCTGCGGTGCAGCAGGCGGGGCGCCCGCCGGTCCGGCTTGGTCGGTCTGTGACTTTGCTCGTGAAGCCGGCGTGATGTCCGCGCCCGGCCCGGCAACGGGTGCGGGCAATCCAATCGATCTGGCCACCGGCAACAAATACCGCGGCGAACTCGATCTGCACATCGATGCGCATCTGCCGCTGGTGTTTGCGCGTCACTACAACAGCCGCAACCGCTACGACGCCGTCCTGGGTGTGGGTTGGAGCCATTCCTTCGAGACCCGCCTGGTTGCTGTCACAGTCAAGGGTCGAAAAGAACTTCAAGTTATCCAGGGCGATGGGCGGCGCATCGTGTTCGAGCCGCTGAAGCATCGCTCTGGTCAGTGGCGGTCACCGTCGCATGCCAGCGGTCGCATCGACGCCCATCGATCAAATTCGATCGCCTGGAGCTGGCACCTGCCTGACGGCCGAACCCTGCAATTCGATGGCCGAGGCCACCTGCAGTCCATCCTGCGCGATGGCCTGCTCGCCATGACCTTTTCCAGAACCCATCAGGGCCGCTTGAGCCATGTGTCGGGCCCTGACCGCTGGGTCCTTGAGTTTCAATACGTCGAACATCCTCATGGGTTGCGCCTGCACAGCGTCGAGTCGCAAGGCGAGACCGTCGCACGCTTCACCTACGATGAGGCCGGTCAGCTCGCCACCGTGACCTGGCGAGACGGTCGGGGTCGTCGCTACGAATACGACGACCCCCGAGACCCCTTGCTGCTGACCGGCGTGCTGAATGTCGATGCCAACCCGGACGCCCTCACCCATCGGGTCGCACGTTACGCATACGATCTCCAGGGGCGAGCCATCAGCACGGTGGAAGGTGACGCAGGCGCCTCACTGCAGGTCCGTTATGTCGCCCGGCAATCGGGACGCAGCCCCGGATTCACCGCGGTCACCGATGCACACGGTCGCCAGGCGGCGTATCGCTGGCACTACGACCGGCACCACCACACCACTCGTCTGCTTGAATCCGTGGGCCAGGCCTGCAGCAGTTGCGGCCCGACCCAAAGACGCTATCAGTGGGACGCTCAACACCGCTTGCAGTCAGTTTTCACGGCAGCTGACTCGGTGCACTTTGACTACGACCGCATCGGTCGCCCGGTCGCTGCGTGGAGACGTGAAGGCACGGGTGCCCGAACCCTGCTCTGGCGCCTGTCCTATGCCGGTCACGACGTGCTGGACCAGCCCATCCTGATCGAGCAACCCTCGATTGCGCCGGGCAGGCTGCACCGCATCCGCATCGAGCGTGATGAGCGAGGCCGCCCGGTGGCGGTATCGGAGGAGGGCTTCCGGCCCACGCCCGGACCCAGTGAATCAAACCGATTAGTCCAGGCGTTTGCACCGATCTCGCGCCGCTTCTCGATGGGTCACCGCACTTTTGACAAAACACGAGCAGACCCTTTCCAGCCACTGCCAGCCTACTGGTTGACCGGATTGGCCTGGGTCGATGGTCCGATGCCAGGCTCCTCAGACCGCATCGAACTGACCCAGTTCCACTCCCGACTCGAAGCCAGACACCCGCACGGCCGTGTCGAATCACTGGACATTCAAAACGGACTGCTCA
>CAIXXI010000054.1 GCA_903923345.1 uncultured Burkholderiales bacterium
CACGCTGAGGTCGATGCTGAATTCATCAAAGCGAGCATCGAGCGTCGCCTGCGATGTCGCATCTGAAAACGTGCGCAGGGCATCGCTGAGTTCAACCAGGGCCAGCACCGCGTTTTGAACAACCGGTGCGCGTGCGCCCCAGCTTGCACCGCATTGCTCCATGAAAGCGGTCATCTGCGCGGTATGGTCTTCGCCCAGCCCGAACATCAGTCTGGCGCGCTTGTGCACGCCGATTCGCAATATCAGATTCAGCACGATCGCCGTGAAGACGCCGATCGAGAGGGCTGACGTCACGAAGGGCTGGACCGCAGCAGGCATGGCCTTGAATTCATCGGCGAACGCGTAGCGACTGATGGCCAGAATCAAGGCCAACCCGATCACCGCCGTGCGTCGAATGTCGAGCATGCGAGAGGCGATGATCTGCAAACCGTTGACCAGAATGAAGCATGCGGCAAACAGCAAAGCCCCTCCGATGACCGCCTCGGGCATGATCACAAAGATCGACGCGAGCTTGGGGCTGCAGGCCATGACGAGCAGCCAGATGATGATCGGTAGCGCAATGCGGCGACTGGTCGCACCCGTGGCGCTCGAAATACTGATATTGCTGGTCGACGGGTTCTGGCCGGTGCTGCCCATGACGCCTGCGAGCACAGTGGACACGCCGTCGGCAGCCACGCCACGTTGAATTTCAGTCATGTCAGGCCGTACCCAAGCCGCGTCATTGATCTTCTGACAGGTGGTCACGTTGCCCATGGTTTTAAGCGTCGCCGCCAGCGACGCCAACACGAACACCACCAGCAGGGCCGGGTCGAAGCTGAAGCCGACATGTGCGATTTGGGGCAAGTCGATGGCGGGCGCGGCTCTGAGCACGCTCAAGCTGTGCTCGGACAGCAGTCCGGCTGCGATGGCCGCCAGGTAGCCCACCGCCACCCCGATGAGCGAACAGAACAGCCGTACGGGGCCGGTGCCGTAGATGTTCAGGATAAAGGTCAGGCCAAAGGTTGCAAACCCGATCAGAATCCCGGTGAGCGATGCGCCGTGCTCATGTTGAAATCCCATGATGTTGCGAAAGGCGATTACTCCGAGCTCGATGCCCAGGATGGTCACCGCCAGCCCCGATATCTCAGGCGGAAAATAGGGGCGCAAGCGGATGAGCAGGCGCGAGACCGCCAACTCGAACACGCCTGCAAACAAGGTCATGCCGTGCACCAGAGGCATGCCGCCCACCTGCGCTGCGGCAAGCGAGGCCGACAGGTAGTTGGAGGCGCAGTAGCCCGGCATGAGGTAGCCGGCACCCAGGTGTTTGGCCCCATAGGCGTGCAGCCCGGTGGTGATCGCGATGGCGATCATCGAAAAACTGATCAGGCTGGGCAGCGCCTCGGTTGGCAGCCCGGCAGCCTTGGCCACCATCAAGGGAATGAGCAAGGAGACACACGCAATCGAGACATGCTGGAGGCCCAGCAGCACGAGTGCTGTCAGTGGCGGCGTGTCGTCGAGCCCGTAGACCAGGTCGGCCGGCCGTTTTCGGATCGCACGGGTCATCGCCATCCTGTGTCGGCGTCTCTTGGTTTCAGGGGCACAAGCGTTTTACTTCGCCTGCTTTGCAGCCGCGACGAGTTCGAGCACCGCGTCAGCAAAGACTCGTGGGGCCTCCTGCGGCGGGTTGTGACCCACCCCGGGTACCCATCGGTGCGTGCGCGGGCCGGTGAAGCGTGTTGCATGCACCGAGGCGGCGACCGGCGAGCGAACGCCATCGTCTTCGCCATCGAGGGTGATCGTTGGCACGGTGATGGCAGGTTGCGCAGCCAGGCGCTGCTCGATCTCAGCGCAGGCCGGGTCGCCCGCGACCAGGCCGAAGCGGTGGCGATAGGAGTGGATCACCACTTCGACAAAATCCGGGTTGTCGAAGGCGCGGGCGCTGCGCTCGAAGGTGGCGTCATCGAAGGGCCAGGTGGGTGACCAGAGCTGCCACAGCAAGCGACAGATACCGCGGCGGTCGGCGGTCAGTCCTGCCTGGCCGCGCTCGCTGTGAAAGTAGTACTGGTACCACAGGCGGTATTCGCTCAGCGGCGCATCAGGCTTCATCGCGCGAGCGATGTCCTGAATGTTGTAGCTGCTGACCGAGACCAGTCCGGCACAGCGTTCGGGCCACAGTGCTGCGACCACACAGGCCGCACGCCCCCCCCAATCGTAACCACCCAGCACCGCGCGCGGCACCTGCAGAGCATCCATCAGGGCCAGCAAATCAGCACCCAGGGCCGCTTGCTCGCCAGACCGAGGCGTGCTTGCGTCGATAAAGCGCGTTTCACCGAAACCCCGCAGGACGGGCACGATCACGCGGCAGCCGCGCTCCGCGAGGATCGGTGCAACCTCGGCATAGGAGTGGATGTCGTAGGGAAAGCCGTGCATGAGGAACACGACCGGACCGTCGCGTGGACCGAACTCGGCATAGGCGATGTCGAGCACGCCGGCTCGGATGTGCTTCAGCTTGTCCATGGTGTCCATCTCGTGTGACTGCGCTGCCGGGTGGCGGCCCTGCCCTGGGTTTACTTCGAGCGCTCGATCGGAAAAAACGAGACCGGCGTCATCAGCCTGTTTTCCTGACTGACCAGCGCGGCCAGTTTGGCGCTCTCCTCGGTGTAGGCAATCCACTCCGGATCAGCCCAAAGTGCGGCGCGGCGCCGGCTTCGATCTGCCGCATCCTCGTAGGCCCAGATGTGAATGTACTGATTCACATTGCCGGTCTCTGTGGTGAGGTAGGCAAAGGGTTGACCCAGGTGTCGGGTTTGTGGGCCCTTGCCCATCTGCTCATACAGTGCCAGGTGCTTCTTGATAATGCCGGGTCGGCAGGTGTAGGTGCGAACGTCGAGCAACATGGCAGTGTCTCCAGTCAGATTTGATTGAATTGGCGGTTGCGGGAGCCCACGGCAACCGACGCTGACTGTACCTGAACAGGTCGCCGATTCAGCCTCAGGGCCTCGGGTTCTCCCTGGGCAGTCCGTGCTCGCTCGCTGGCCGATTAAACTGTCGGGCGTGAAAACCAAGCGGAAGTCTCATGACCCCGATCGAGCTCTACACCTGGAATACACCCAACGGCCGCAAGATCAGTGTCGCACTCGAAGAGATGGAGTTGCCTTACACGGTCACTCCAATCGACATCACGAACGGTGCGCAATTCGATCCGGCCTTTCTGAAGATCAGCCCCAACAATCGGATTCCTGCGATCGTCGATCCGAACGGTCCGGATGGCCAGCCGATCAGCGTGTTCGAGTCAGGCGCCATCCTCCTGTACCTCGCCCGCAAGACCGGCCGCTTCCTGCCAACCGATGCCAGGCGCGAAGTAGCTGCACTGGAATGGCTGATGTGGCAGATGGGCGGATTCGGACCGATGCCCGGTCAGGTCCACCATTTTCTGGGCGTCAAGGATCCGCAGGATCAGCGCTACGGGCTGGAGCGCTACAGCAAGGAAACCCATCGGCTCTACGGCGTGATGGATCGCCGACTGGCCGACCGCGACTTCTTTGCCGATGAGCTGTCGATTGCTGACTTCGCGATCGTGGGTTGGGCCTGGCGCCATGAGCGCCATCAGGTCGATCTGACCGCCTACCCCAATGTGAAGCGCTGGTACGAGACGATGATGTCTCGCCCGGCGGTGCGTCGCGGATTCGAGGTGCCGTTGTCCTGATCCCGTCGCTTGCTGTTCAGCGTCCTTTGAACACCGGGGGGCGCTTTTCAATGAAGGCGCGTACCGCCTCGCGGTGATCCTCAGTCTGCGAGCTGCTCACCAGGCGGTGGGCCTCGCGCTCGAGCGCAGTGTCGAAATCGATCTGCGGCACATCATCAAGGTTGTCCTTCATGTGCCGCAATGCGACCGCGGGACCATTGGCCATGGTTCGCGCCATTGCAAAGGCGGCATCGCGAAGCTGATCATCCGGCACCACCCGGTTGAACAGACCGATGCGCTCAGCGCGGGCTGAATCAACCCGCTCCGAGGTGAACATCAGTTCCCGGGCAATCGGCGAA
>CAIXXI010000055.1 GCA_903923345.1 uncultured Burkholderiales bacterium
GCTGGGCCGCGCTCGGGACGGGCTTCACACAGCAGCAGCGCGGCAAAGGCCAGGGCGAAGTGCGATTTACCGATACCGGGTGCGCCTTGAATCAGCGCGGCGTGCGGCAGTCGAGCGATCGATGCGCTCTGCTCGATGAATGTGTTCAGGTGCCATGGATAGGGATTAAAGACGTTTATATTCATAGACCTGAAACGTCTTTCTCAAGTTCTTTCTGAATCAGCTCAGGGCCTTGTTCGGCATCGATGAGCTTGAACCGGCTGGGGTCTCGTGCGACCCGTTCCAGATAGGCCTGCCTGACTTTCGAAAAGAAGGCCTCGTCTTCTGCTTCGAAGCGGTCTGCTGCTCGAGCAGCCGCTCGGCGCCTGGCCGCGATGTCCGGCGCAAGGTCGAACAAATAGGTGCGGTCGGGCTGAAGATCGGGATGAACCCAGTGCTCCAGCAACTCGATGTCGGCCGAGGGCATACCCCGCCCGCCGCCCTGATAGGCGATCGTCGAGTCTGTGAAGCGGTCGCAGATGACCCAGGTCCCGCTGTTCAGGGCGGGTCGGATCACCTGGTCCAGATGGTCCTGGCGAGCAGCAAAGACCAGCAAGGCCTCGACCCGCATCGACATGGGCTGCTGCAGAACCCAGCTCCGGATCGACTCGGCCAGGGGCGTGCCGCCGGGTTCACGGGTGACGATCACCCGATGCCCTCGCTCGCGCAGGTGCTGGGCCATCCATTCGATCTGGCTGCTTTTGCCTGCGCCGTCGATGCCCTCGAAGGTGATGAACCGCGCTGCGCCGTGTGTCATGGGGCTTTCTTCTGGAAACGGTTCACCGCCCGCTGGTGGGCTGCCAGGTCATTGGAGAATTCGCTGCTGCCGTCGCCACGGGCAACAAAATACAGTGCTGGCGAGGCCGCAGGATTGAGGGCAGCCGCCAGTGAGGCGCGCCCGGGCATGGCGATCGGACTCGGTGGCAAACCCATTCGGGTGTAGGTGTTGTAGGGGGTATCGGCTCGAAGGTCGCGTCGTCGCAGATTGCCATCGAACTGCGAACCCATCCCATAGATGGTGGTGGGATCGCTTTGCAGCATCATGCCGCGGTTCAACCGATTGGCGAATACCGCAGCCACCTGAGGGCGATCGGCCTCCCGTCCGGTCTCCTTCTCGATGATCGAGGCGAGGATCAGGGCCTCATAGGCGGACTTGAGCGGTGGGGCGCCAGGCTTGTTCGGGCGGGCAGCCCATGCTGATTCCAGTCGCTGCGTCTGCAGTCGATAGGCGCGCCGCAGGATCTCCAGGTCGCTGCTGCCGCGCACGAATGCGTAGGTATCCGGCGCGAACAATCCCTCCGGATGGGATTCGACCGCGCCCAGCGCCTTGAGCAAGGCCTGATCGTCGAGTTGCCTGGAGTCGGGTTTCAGGTCGCTCTGGCGGGCCAGCGCGTCACGCACCTGGCGGATCGTCCAGCCTTCGACCAGCACGATTTCGCGCAGGCTGACGTCGCCGCGGGTGAGTCGATCCAGCAGCGCCTTGAGCGTCATCGGCGCATTGAGTTCGAAATTGCCAGCCCGAATACGCTGCGCATCTCCGCGCAATCGCAGTGCCAGCGCCATCTGCCAGGACGGCACACTGATCCCCTGGCGGTTCAGTGAAGCCGCAACCGACTGTCCGGCAGCACCGCGCTCGATCTCGACGTCGAGCGTCTGGCGGCTCATCGAGAGCGGCGATTGGGTGTACTGCCACCAGCCCAGCGCAATGAGTGCGCCGGTCAGGACGAGCAGTACCAGGGCGATCAGGAGCGGACGCTTCATGAGAGAGGTCGCAGAGCGGGTCTCTATAATAAGGCCGCATGAACACACACCCTCCCGAAGCGGCGTCCGCGCCCGTCTCCAGCCCCTCGCCCGTCACCTGGAACACGGAGGCGGTTCAGCGATTCGCCACCGCAGTCGGTGGCGATGTGTCCACGGATGACTACGGTCCCGAGATCGGGTTTGCAGCCCTCACCTCAGGCGTTCTGCCGCAGGCGGGCTTTATTGCGCCGCTTGCGGATTTCGGACGGATCGAGGTCAGTGGCGCAGAGGGTACGAAGTTCCTGCACGGGCAATTGACCCAGGACATCGAGCACCTCGCCCCCGGCGCCGCGCGCTGGGCGGGATATTGCTCGGCCAAGGGGCGGCTGCTCGCCACCCTGCGATGCTGGCGTGACGATGATGCCGTGCAACTCCTCGTCTCCAGACCGATTGCCCAGGCGCTGGCCAAGCGCCTGTCGATGTTCGTGCTGCGCGCCAAGGCCCGGGTCCAGGACCGAAGCGATGATTCGGTCGTGTTCGGACTGTGTGGCGATCGCGCAGGGCAGGCGGTCGCGCAGGCTTTTAGCCTGACCGCACCCTCCGCGCAGGCGGCACACTCGCTGCAGGGCCGCCACCTGGTGGGCCTTCCTGAGCTTTCGATCGGCGATGGCCCTGCCCTGCCTCGCTGGCTGCTCGTGGTTTCTCAAGACGAGGCGCAAGCCACCTGGTCAATGCTGGCCGACACCCTGACGGCAGTCGATTCCGCGACCTGGCGGCGCACCGAGGTGCTGTGCGGCATCCCCAGAATCGTTTCGGGCACCTCCGAGCGCTTCGTGCCTCAGATGATCAATTACGAATCGGTGGACGGGGTGAACTTCACCAAAGGCTGCTACCCCGGGCAGGAGGTGGTCGCCCGAAGCCAGTATCTGGGCAAACTCAAGCGGCGCATGTACCGGGGACACCTCATCGGTGATGAGCCGCAGCCAGGCTCGGATGTGCTGTCTGGGGCTGACGGACAGGCGTGCGGTCAGATCGTGCTGGCTGCGCCCGACGGCATCGGTGGCGTTGATCTGCTCTTTGAATCCCAGACGGATGCGGTTCTGGCCGGTGGCCTGCGCACACACTCCGCCGAAATCAGCCTGCGCGAATTGCCCTACCTGCTCAAATCGATCGATTGAGCTCTCAAGTTGAACCCATGAAAAGCGAGGCCTGCATCTGGTACGAGGTGGATGCGGCGCTCGATGAAGCGGTACGCAGCGCTTTTGCCGAGTTGGTCCAGGCGATGCAAGCCTCCATGGATGAGGCGCCTCGCCTGTTGCGCCGTGCGGACTTGAAGCATCGGGACCATGGGCTGTCGGCCACCTGGATGGAGGTCTGGCCGCTGCCCGATTCAGAGCGGGCGACCCCCTTCATGGAAGCCATCGAGCGCCACGCGGGCGAGGTGGGCCTGTCAGCGCTGGCGGTCGGTGGACGGCATGTCGAGCACTTTGTGAGTCAGCCAAGCCTCAAGCGCATCATCTGATGCTCGATGCCCGCATCATCAAAGAGCGGGCCATAGGCTTCAAACCCATGGCCGGCATAAAAATCCCGGACATAGGTCTGGGCCGATAAGGCCACGATCGATTCGCCCCGCTCCCGCGCGGCGTTCACCAGGGCGATCAGGAGTGCCGAGCCGAGCCGATGCCGCCTGAATGCAGGCAGCACCGCCATTCGACCGATCTGCGCATCCGGCAACAGCCGGGCCGTCCCGACGGCCTGTCCATCGATCCGGGCCAGCGCGTGCAGGCAGGTTTGGTCAGTCGCTTCGTCCCATTCCAGCTCCGGCGGCACGCCCTGCTCTTCGATGAACACCGTGCGGCGAATGGCGCTGGCTTCAGGGCCGAGTCGCATCCAATCGCCGAGTTCGATGTTCATCGCCTGGCGATTACTGTTCGTAGCCGGGGTTGCGCCGATCGAGCTTGCGCTTAAGGGTTGCAAAGATTTCATCGGTGCTGAGCACCGAACGCTGCACCGAGACGGCATGGGCGACGGTGTCGAGCACGTCTTTGCCGACCAGGATCACCTCGGCGCCACCCGACAGTGCGGCCACCTGAGCCTGGCAGGCCGTCTCGAGGGTGTACATCGCCTGGAAGGCATCAGCCATGGTCTTGCCGACAGTCAGCAGCCCGTGGTTTCGCAGAATCATGAACCTCGCACCGCCCAGATCGGCTTGCAGGCGCGCGCGCTCATCATCACGAACCGCAATGCCTTCATAGTCGTGATACGCCAGCGAGCTCAGGATGATGCTCGATTGCTGCGAGATCGGCAGCAGGCCGTGCTTCTGGGCCGAAACGCCAACTCCGGCGCGGGTGTGGGTGTGCAGCACGCAGCCGGCATCTTCCCGGGCCTCGTGCACCGCGCTGTGAATCACGAAGCCCGCCGGGTTGACCTTGTAGGGGGTCGGCAGCACCGGCTTGCAGTCCATGTCGATCTTGACCAGCGACGATGCGGTGATCTCTTCGAACATCAGGCCGTAGGGATTGATCAGGAAATGATGCTCCGGCCCTGGAATGCGGGCAGAGACATGGGTGAAGACCAGGTCGTCCCAACCGTACATTGCAATCAGGCGATAGACCGCAGCGAGGTCAACGCGCAGCTGCCATTCCTGCTCGCTGACCTGCGAGCGGATGGATGTCTGGGGTGCATTCATGAACGTCTCCTTGTGAGATGGGGGCGGCAACCCGTGCCGATCCCCCATTGTCGCCTTGACTCAGCCGAGATCAACCAGCTGTTTGCCGAAATTCTCACCCTTCAGTAAGCCGATAAACGCCTGCGGTGCCGAATCCAGTCCCTTCGAAATCGTTTCGCGGTACTTGAGCGATCCGTTGGCAACGCCCGCGGCCAGCGCAGCCAGTGCTTCCGGCCAGGCTTGCGGAAACTCAGAGACGATGAAGCCTTGAATCTTGAGGCGGCTGAGCAGCACGGCGTTGAAGCGGGTCACCGGCATCGGCTCGTCGTTGTAGCCTGCGATCAGGCCGCAGACGGCGATGCGTCCGAAGGCATTCATGCGACCCAGCACCGCATCGAGGGTGGGACCGCCGACATTTTCAAAGTAGCCATCGATGCCATCCGGCGTGGCGGCCGCGAGGTCGGCTTCAAGGCGACCAGCTTTGTAGTCCACACAGGCGTCAAAGCCAAACTCCTTGATCACCGCAGCACATTTGGCAGCACCACCGGCCACGCCGACCACGCGGCAGCCCTTCGCCTTGGCCAGCTGACCGACCACCGAACCCACCGCGCCCGAGGCC
>CAIXXI010000056.1 GCA_903923345.1 uncultured Burkholderiales bacterium
GCCGAACTGAAGACCTCCCAGCAGGGCAGCATCTTCAGGTTGGAGCTTGAATTTCCCTACCGCAAAGAGAGACGACGCCGCGATGTCCGACGCTACTTCGATCCTGATCGTTGATGATGAGGCGCCTGCCCGGGCGCGCCTGCGTGAAGTGCTGGCCGACCTCGCGGGCGAGTTTTCGCACCGCATCGTCGGTGAAGCTGCCAATGCGCCGGAGGCGCTGGCACAGATCGACAGTCAGCGGCCCGACATCGTGCTGATGGACGTTCAGATGCCCGGCATGACCGGCATCGAACTGACCCGGCATGTGTCCGCTCGTGCAGCGGAGGCGGACCATGATTCACCCAAGCCGATGCCCCTCGTGATCTTCGTGACGGCCTTCGATGAATTTGCAGTCGAGGCCTTCGAAGTCAATGCGCTGGATTACCTGCTCAAGCCCGTGCGGGCACAACGCCTGCTCGGCGCGCTCAAGCGTGCCCAGACCCTGCTGCCCTCAGAGCACCTCGATGCGCTGGACCAGCTGGCCAAGGCCACCAACACGCGGCGCCGGCATCTTTCGGTGCATGAGCGCGGGCGCGTCATCCTCGTACCACTGGACACCGTGCTCTACCTCAAGGCCGAGCTCAAATACATCACGGTGCGAACCCGGGAGCGCGAGTACCTGATCGAGGAATCCCTCACCTCGCTTGAAGAGGAGTTCAACGATCGCTTCGTGCGCATCCACCGCAATGCATTGGTTGCACGCAATTCGATCTCCGGCTTTGAGCGCGTGACACCCGACGGTGAAGGCGAGGCCGGTGACCCCTACTGGCAGGTGGTGCTTCGTGACGTCCCCGAGAAGCTGCCGGTCAGCCGGCGCCAATGGTCGATCGTGAAGGGGTTGGCCAGTTGAGCGGCGCGGGCATGCGTGCAGCGCCAGCTCGCCTGGTGATCGCCACCCGCGAGAGCCGCCTGGCTTTGTGGCAGGCCCATCATGTGCGTGACCGACTCAAGGCCTTGTATCCAGAGTGCTCGGTCGAATTGCTCGGCATGACCACGATGGGTGACCAGATTCTGGACCGCTCGCTGAACGAGATCGGTGGCAAGGGTCTGTTCACCAAGGAACTCGAGGTCGCTTTGCTGGATGGGCGGGCTGATCTGGCGGTGCATTCGCTCAAGGATGTGCCGATGACACTGCCGGAGGGCTTCGAGCTGGCCGCAGTCATGAGTCGGGAAGATCCCCGTGACGCCTTTGTCTCGAATCAGTTTTCCCAGCTGGATCAGTTGGGGCAGGGCGCGAGAATCGGAACATCGAGCCTGCGGCGCGCAGCCCAGTTGTCCGAGATGCGCCCGGATTTGCAGGTTCTGCCGCTTCGCGGCAACCTCGACACACGCCTTGGCAAACTCGATCGCGGCGAGTACGACGCCATCGTGCTGGCGGCTGCAGGGC
The DNA here is from genome assembly GCA_903923345.1 of uncultured Burkholderiales bacterium. GTDB lineage: Bacteria > Pseudomonadota > Gammaproteobacteria > Burkholderiales > Burkholderiaceae_E > UBA4615. The sequence continues at coordinate 1,427 of CAIXXI010000056.1, forward strand.
TCAAGCGGCTGGGCCTGGCCGAGCGGATCCGTCAGGTGATTCCAGCTGACACGAGTCTGCCTGCGCCCGGGCAGGGCGCCTTGGGCATCGAAATCCTGTCGGCTCGCGTCGATGTTCGGCAATGGCTTGCGCCGCTTGCAGACGAGCGCACCTGGCTGGAAGTCGCCGCCGAGCGGTCCGTCTCGCGAGCCTTGGGTGGCAGTTGCCGAATCCCGTTGGCGGCCTATGCAGTCACGCAGCCTGACGGGCGCCTCAGGCTGGACGCTTTGCTGGCCACAGACGACCGGGTTCGCAGGACCTCCGCCCTGACCGAGAGGCCCGTGTCTTCTGATTCGGTCAAGGGAGGGGAACATTTGCCTGGAACAGGGGCTGACTTCCTTCTGGCCGAGGCTCTCGGAGAGCGTGCAGCGGCCGACCTGCGCTGAACCCCGCGGTTGGATCATGCCGGTGGTGATCCTCACCCAACCGGTGCTGCGGGTCGGGGCGCTGCGAGCGGCGCTTGTCGATGCGGCTTTCGAGGTGCAGCACTGGCCGATGAGCGAGGCGCACGCTGAGCCAGCGACCGATTGGCATGAAGTGGCCCGCGGCATTGCGGATTCGCGCTGGACACTGTTTCCGAGCCCCGCATCGATCGACGTCGTGATGGCAGCGCTTGAGGCGCGGCAGATCGGCTGGCCTGCGTCTTGCGGAATTGGGGTGATCGGCCCCGGCAGTCGTGAGGCCTTGCAACGCTGGGAGTCGCGGAGTCCCGGCCTGCTTGATGTGCAATGCATCGAACCTGCTCAAGCGCCATTTGATGCGGATGCATTGCTGGCGCGAGCGGAGTTGCAGGATCTGAAGGGGATCGGTGTCACCGTCCTGCGCCGATCCGATGGCCGGGAGGCCTGGCTGCAAACCCTGCGTGAGCGAGGGGCCCGGTTGACGGTTGTGACCGTCTACCGCGTTCATGCAATCGAGCCACCTGATCACGCCCGATCCTGGGCGGCCTCACGGGCCGATCAGGACACGCGGGTGGTCATTTCAATCGCCAGTGCGGATGCAGGCAGGCGCCTGTTTGAGTCGATCAGAGGATGGCCGAAGAGCGACTGGTTGTGGGCTCAGACGGTGCTGACGCAACATCCGCGAATCGCTGACGAATTGCGCAGGCAAGGTTGGACGCATGTCGAGGAGCATGCGCCAGGCATCAAGGCCCTCTTGCACAGGCTAGAATCGCTTCGGAAACCATCCTGATGAATCCTGAAAACGATCCGGTCCGTGCGCAGAGCGCGGGCCAAGAACCATCGCCTGACACGGCCCGCTCCGTGTCCGCGCAATCGCAATCCTCGCCGGTGGCTGATACGCAGGCTGGCGACAGCGCCCGGTCGCGCGGTTTTGGCCTGCCGCAGTGGGTCCTGAACGGGTTGATGCTGCTGGCGCTCGCGGCAGTTGCGCTGTATGTGCAGAATCGTCTGGGCCGTTCCGAGCGTGATACGGCCCGACGTATCCAGACATTCGAGGTTCGCGAACAGCAGTTCGAGCAGCAGGTCAAGCTGCTGGGCGACACCCTGCGTGAGGCGCAGGGCAAATCGGCGGTGGTCGAAGCCAAACTGGCCGATACCCTCGGGCAACAGGCGCAGTTGCGCCAGCTCTACGAGCAGATGGCACTGAGCCGTGGCGATGCCATGCTGGCTGACGTTGAGAATGCGGTCATGATCGCGACTCAGCAACTCCAGTTGGGTGGCAATGTCCAAAGCGCGCTGTTGGCGCTCCAGGACGCTGACCAGATCCTGTCCCGCTCCAATCAGCCTGCACTCATCGGCCTGCGCCGCCACCTGGCCCGCGATATCGAGCGACTCAAGGCGATGCCCTTGAATGATTTCGCTGCGGCTGTCAGCCGCCTTGACGCGGTGATCGAAGTGGCCGACCAATTGCCATTGGTGGCGGATATCAACCTTCGCGGTCGTTCTGAGCCTGGGGTCATCGAACCGACCCGCAGCGGTTTGCTCGGTCTTCCAGAACGGGTGGCCCGTACCAGCCTGCAAGGGTGGGAGGGCTTTATCTCGGAGTTGCGTCAGCTGGTTCGTGTCCAGCGCTTGGACCAGCCAGAGGCCCTGTTGCTGTCGCCGGATCAGCGCTACTTCGCCCGCGAGAACCTGCGTTTGCTGTTGCTCAACGCCAGGCTGAATCTGCTGGCGCGCAATGAAGGGCTCTTTCGCGGCGATATCGAACGCGCCACGAAGGCGCTTGATCGCTGGTTCGATGTGAGTCAGCGCCCAGTCGCCAGTGCGCTTGCGTCAATGCGTCAGCTCCAGTCGACAGCGCTGAGCCTGCAGATGCCCTCTCTGTCCGAGACCGCCGCAGCAGTCCGCGCAGCCCGAGCTGCCGGCGACGCGAGGTAGGCCGATGCGCTGGGTCGTCTGGTTGCTGGTTGCATTCGCAGCTGCCGTCGGGCTGGCGCTGCTGATGCGTTTTAATCAGGGCAATATCGCTGTTCTCTGGCCGCCGTATCGCATCGACATCTCCGTCAACCTGGCTCTTGCCGGGCTCGCCATTGCCTTCGCGCTGATGCACCTGGTGCTGGTTGGCGCGTCTCGGGCGCTGGGCCTGCCCCAGCGGGTTCGTGAATATCGGGTACGCCGGCAGCAGGAGCAGGCGGTGGATGCCCTGCGCGACACCGTGCTCTCATTTTTCGAGGGCCGTTTGGGGCGTGCAGAGCGATTCGCTCGCATCGCTCAGATCAACCCATCGACGTCCAGCGCCGCCGCACTGATTGCGGCCAGGGCTGCACATCGGATGCAGGAGCGGGATCGCCGCGATCAATGGCTCAAGGAGGCATCTGCCGACCCGCGGGGTGCGCAGGCGCTGCTGATGTCCCAGGCAGAGCTCGCTGTTGAAGACCGTCGAACTTCAGAGGCCATCGACCTGGTCGAGCAGATCCGTGGGCGCGGCGCACGCCATGTGGTGTCGCTTCGAACGGCCTTGCGGGCCTATGAGCAGGCCGGTCGCTGGGATGAGGTCTTGAACGTTCTGCGACTGGTCGAGAAGCGCGACGCGCTGCATCCGGCAGCCACGCTCCAGTTGCGAGTCAAGGCAGTGGAGGCGCTGCTGGCTGAAAAGGCAGGAGATTCAGCCGCCATTCGCTCAATCTGGAAGGGGCTCAAGACTGAAGAACGGGCCGTACCGGGTGTTGCCTCAAGGGTTGCGACTGCATTCAGCACGGCCGGCTCTGATGAGGAGGCCCGCGCCATTCTGGAGGCGGCACTGGATGTGGGCTTTGACGACAGCATGGTGCAGACCTACGGCGCACTGCACGGGGTGTCGAGTCGCGACCGACTCGATCGACTGGAAGGCTGGCGTCAGCGCTACGGAGACCCGCCTCGTTTGCTGTTGACCCTGGGCCGGGTCTGTGCAGCCGAGAAGCTATGGGGAAAAGCCGAGGAGTATCTCGTTCTTGCGACTCGCCGAGAACCGACGGTGGACTCTCATGTTGCGCTGGCGGAGTTGCTCGAGGCTCTGGGGCGAACGCAAGAGGCCGCGCAGCAGTACCGCGCGGCGGCCCATCTCGCCCGGGTCTGATCAGACGCACCGTCCGCCATCGACTTCGATGCAGGCGCCCGTGATGAAGTCCGCTTCGTCGGAGGCGAGATACAGTGCGGCGTTGGCGATGTCGCGCGGTTGCGAAAAGCGACCCATCGGAATGACGCCGACGAACTGAGCCCGCCGCTCCGGCGTGTCTTCACCCATGAAGGTCGCCAGAAGAGGGGTGTCTCCGGCGACCGGGTTGATCACATTGACCCGAATGCGATCGGCGGCCAACTCGACCGCCATGGCCTTGGAGATCGTGATCATCGCGCCCTTGCTGCCGTTGTACCAGACCAGGCCGGGGCGCGGCCTCACGCCTGCGGTCGAGGCAATGTTGACGAACACGCCGCCACCGCGAGTCCGAAAATGCGGAACCATGTGCTGTGCGGTCCAGTACAGGCTCTTGACGTTGATGGCATAGACCCGATCGAAATCGGCTTCACTCACCTCGAGCAGCGGCTGATTCCGATGCGACACACCGGCATTGTTGACCACGATATCCAGCCCGCCGTAGGCGCTGATGCTCGCTTCAAGCAAGCCCTTGACCGAGTCGCCGTCCGAGACGTCGCCGTGCGCAAAGACTGCATCGCCGCCCCCCGCTCGAATGGCGCTTGCGACACGCTCTCCGTTTTCCCTGGCGACATCATTGACCACGACGCGCGCGCCTTCTGCAGCAAATCGTGTTGCGATGCCTTCGCCAAACCCTGAGCCTGCGCCGGTGATCAGCGCGACTTTTCCTTGCAGTCTCATTGCTCCTCCCTGTTGAACTGGTTTTGACGGTATATCCGCCGGTCTTGCCTTCGCCGGTACAATTTTGAAATCCTCCCACGAAAAAGGCCTCGCCATGAATCTGGATCGAGTCGACTCCGGTCGTGACATTCCCGAAGATTTCAACGTCATCATCGAAATTCCGATGAACGCCGACCCGATCAAGTACGAGGTCGACCATGAGACCGGTGCGCTGTTCGTCGACCGGTTCATGAGCACGGCGATGCACTATCCGTGCAATTACGGCTACATCCCCAACACCTTGTCCGACGACGGTGACC
>CAIXXI010000057.1 GCA_903923345.1 uncultured Burkholderiales bacterium
AAATCGTTCACGTTGATACGCCCCATGCCACCGGGCATCTCCATGTCACCCGGCTTCCAACCGGCCGGACAGGCACCCACCCAGCGTGCCGTGAGCGTGGTCCGGGTCTGCGACATGCCGCCCATGGGTGGATCGATCCGCCGATGGGCGGCATGTCGCAGACCCGGACCACGATCACAGCACGCTGGGTCGGTGCCTGCCCGGCCGGCTGGAAGCCGGGTGACATGGAGATGCCCGGTGGCATGGGGCGTATCAACGTGAACGATTTTCCGGCCGGCCGTGCCGCCCGCGGCGGTTAAGTGACCTGACTTGAACAACGACCCCGAATACGCACCGCTGCCCACAGCCGACGGCCTTGAGCTCGCCGGTCTGGCGCTTCGGCCTGCGGCTGAAGTCAAGGCTGCAGTCGCGATGGTCCACGGGCTGGGCGAACATTCAGGCCGCTACCGGGATCTGCATGCCGCCCTGCTGGCGCGCGGCTATGCGGTGGGCACGGCCGATCTGCGCGGCTTCGGACGATCGCCCGGCGCGCGCGGCCACATCAACCGCTGGACCGACTACCGTCTGGATTGCGATGCGATCGTTTCGCTGGCCGCGTCACTTGCGCCGGGCCGGCCGGTCTTCCTGTTCGGCCACAGCATGGGCGGACTGATCGTGCTCGATTACGCCCTGCAATCCGGCTGGGCGCAGCGGCTTTCAGGCGTGGTCGCCAGCGGCCCTGCGCTGATTCAGGGCGGCCCGCGCCGCCACCTGCTCGAAGCGATTGCGCGTGTGATGTCAGTCATCGCGCCGCAGACCCCAACCCGCATGAAGATCATGCCCGAAGGCATCTCGAGTCAGCCGCAGGAGGTCGCCGCCTACCTGTCCGATTCACTGATCCACCACACGGTCACCCTGCGCTGGGGTGCTGAAATCCTGCGCACCATGCCGCAGACACTGCTGAGTGCCCACCGCTTTGCGCATCCGCTGTTGTTGCTGCATGGCGCCGACGACCCCATCAATGCCCCCGAAGGCAGCCGCCGCTTCAACGACGCCTGCGGCCATCCCGACCACACGCTGCGCCTGTATCCCGGCTCGCGTCATGAGGTGCATCACGACATCGGGCGTGCGGATTTCACCCGTGATCTGCTGCGCTGGCTCGATGAGCGCGCACGGCGACGCGCCGATTTCCCTGACCCGAAGGCGCAGGCATGAAACGCAGCTGGATCCTCCTGGGTGCCCTGTCGGCAGCCCTTGCAGTCATCACCGGCGCATTCGCTGCACATGGCCTGCGCGGACAGATCGATGCCGCAGGCCTTGCGATCTGGGACACCGCATCGCGTTATCAGATGGTCCACGCGCTGGCGATGGTCGCCGTCGGACTGGCCTCCGAGCGGCTTCGTGGACGCGCCCTGGCTGCGGCGGGTGTCTGCTTTCTACTGGGCACGCTGCTCTTTTGCGGCAGCCTGTATGCGCTGGTGCTCAGTGGTATCCGGGGCCTTGGGATGGTCACGCCGATCGGTGGCGTGGCGTTCATTGCCGGCTGGCTGTGTCTGGCCTGGGCGGCCGTTCGATCCTGAGCACTCAGCCGGGTGGATGCAGGTCCATTCGCGCCAGCCGCTCGGCGCCATCGTCCGGATTGACGCTGACCTTGAAACCCAGCCGGGCGCAGAACGTCAGCATCGACAGATTCTGGGCCAGCACAATGCCTTCGAGCATCCGGTATCCGCGCGCCCGTGCGGCTGCAATCAGGCGCAGCATGAGCTCGCGCCCAAGGCCTGAATGCTGCATCCAGTCGCCCACCACGATCGCGAATTCAGCCACGCCGTCATCCCAGGTCGGCAGGATCCGGCCGACCGCCGCGATGCGCTGGCTGGCCGCAGCACCGGTCGCATCGCCCGCTGAACTGACCTCCTCGATCGCCACCAGGGCCAATTCGCGGTCGTAGTCGATCTGCGTGAAGCGCTCGATCAGCGAATCCGGCAGCGACTTCACCGGCATCATGAAGCGTCGATACAGGGTCTCGGGCGAGAGCGCGGCAATGAAGGCGCGCTCGGCATCGGCATCCTCGGGCCTGACCGGACGCAGCCTGACACTGCGACCATCACGAAGCACCAGCGTCTCTTCGAGTTCGCGCGGATAGGGATGGATGGCCAGATGGCCGTACTCACCGCGCCAGGGCATGCGGTCGGCCGGCGCAGCCGGGCGCAGTTGCACCGAGACCTGCGCGGATCCGAGATCGAGATCGTCCAGGTTCAGGGAATTGATGCCGATGCACTGAATCCACGGACAGGCACAGACCAGGGTCGACAGTCTCAGCAGCAGCCGCTCCAGCGCCACCGAATCGACCGCCGGCACCTCGCCGAAAGCGCCCAGGCGGCGCGACAATCGGGTGCGTGCAATCAGCCCCCTGACCAGGGTGGCGTTGAGCGGTGGCAATTCCAGTGCGATGTCGTCGATCTGCTTGAAAGCCGGGCCGCCTGCCCCGAAGGCGATCACCGCACCGAACACCGGGTCGGTGAGCAGACCGAGGTAGGCGGTTCGGGACGGTGCCTGGCTGAGCGCGACACTGGAGACCGTGCGGGTTGGCGCGGTCGCAAACGGCGGCGAGGCGTTTGTAGGCGCTGCTTGCATCACCCCGATTCCGAAGGCTGCGAGCAGCGCGCGTGCTTCGGTGTCGCTCAGTTCGATGCGTCCCTGGGCCCGGGCAGCATCGCGAATTGCACGGGCGGCCTCGATTTCAGCGATCGCCTTCGGGTCGCTTGCATCGGGGACTTGTCGCAGTGCGCGCTGGTTGCGCGCGAACTGGCGCATGAGCGACAACGCATCGATTGCATTTTCGGCGCTCAGAAAGTGCGGCACGCCCACGGCATCGAGGCGCCTTTGCCCTGCTGCCACCGACGCCCCACCGACCATCGCCACAGTTACCGGTTTGGCCTGCGATGACGATGCCGCATGAATCGCATCGGCGGCCGCCTGAGCGGGCGCGCTCGATTGCGGCGCAATGCTGATCAGCACGGCATCCACCCCGCCATCGGTCAGCACCGTGCGCAAGGCGGCTTCGATGCGGGCGGGATCGGCATCGGCGTACAGGTTCACCGGGTTGATCGGCTGGCTGCCGCCCGGGATCAGCGCATCCAGGGCGGCGATCGATGCGTCAGACAAGTCAGCCAGTTCGAGATGGCGGCGAACCGCAGCGTCGGCCGCGATCATCCCCAGGCCATCGCCGTTGGCGAGGATCGCCAGCCGCGATCCACCCGGCTGCTTG
>CAIXXI010000058.1 GCA_903923345.1 uncultured Burkholderiales bacterium
GCGATGCACATCCACGGCAGACGGCGGCTCCCGGGAGAACAGCCGCGCATCGGTGAGGGTGATGCCCAGGGCCTTGCAGACCTCGACCTCCAGCGGATACGAGCCATACGGGCTGTGCCCTCGGAGGTTCACGATGCTTCGAATACCCAGCTCACGCTGGTAGCGGCGAATCTGCGCCGGACTGGGTTGGCTGCACCGATACAGACCCCCGCCCAGGTCATAGAAATTGTTGTAGACCGCGCGAACCATGCCGTGATCGACCAGGTGCATGCTCAACCAGGCGCTGGCGCGTCCGATCGGTGTCTGCAGATCGAATCGGGAAGGATGCCCTGTTTCAGCCATAGCGCAGCTCGACGCCGTCTGGCGTGAGCCAATCACGCAACTGCGCCATCAGCGCCTCCTCGGGACGCACCCGCCAGGCATCACCCAGACGAACCGCGCAGCGGGCCGCGTCATTGTGATAGTGGATTTCGACCGGACAGCCCGGTGGTGCGACCGGACCGTCATCGTCATCGATACTGAAAACACCGTCCCGATCGGCCAATGCGCTACGGCTGCGATACGGCTCAAGCAGCGCGCGCAGCCGATGGCCGTCGGACTGGCCATTCATGCGCAACAGCAGTGCGCGCGCATGCTCCTGTCGGGCACGGGCGAGGTCAAGCACCCGATCGGCACCCATGCGCCAGCCACCGCTGTAATCGTCGCGGGCCACCTTGCCATGGATCACCAGCAGTTCGTCTTCGCGCAGCAGGCTTCGGCACTGCTCGTGCAGTTCGTTGAAGATGGCGATCTCCACCGCACCGCTGCCATCGTCGAGCCCGAGACGGACCATCTTGCCCCGCCGTGTCATCGAAACCATCACCGAGGTAACAATGCCGGCGACCACCACCGCCACACCACCATGGTGAGCCGACTCGGCCATTCGGGGCAGATCGATGAGGCGTGTCTTGACGAAACGACGCACCTCGCTTTCGTAACCCTTGAACAGATGACCGCTCAGAAAAAACCCGAGCGCAGTCTTTTCTTCCTGCAAACGCCGTCGCTCATCCCAGGCTTGCGCCGACAGCCACTGACGCTCATGCGCGCCTCCGGTCGCATCATCACCAAACAGGCTCGACTGCCCCTCAGCCGCAGCCTGCTGATCGGCTGCCTCCATCGCCTGGCCGACATTGGCCAGCAAGCGCGCCCGGTCCGGTTCAAGCAAATCGAAGGCGCCTGCCCGAACCAGCGCTTCGATCGTGCGTCGATTGACGATGCGCCGATCGATGCGCGCGCAAAAATCGAACAGATCGGTGAAGGGCCCGTCCGCACGGACCTTCAGCATTTCCTGCACGGCCGCTTCGCCAGTCCCCTTCACCGCGCCCAGTCCGTAGCGAACTGTGCGTGAATCGACCGGATCGAAGCGATACCCCGACGCATTGATGTCCGGGCCCAGCATCACGACCTTGTTATCAAGCGCATCCTTGACGAAGAGCTGAACCTTGTCGGTGTCGCCCATGTCGGACGACAGGGTGGCCGCCATGAATTCGGCCGGGAAATGCGCCTTGAGCCAGGCGGTCTGATAGGTGACCACCGCGTAAGCTGCCGTATGTGACTTGTTGAAGCCATATTCGGCGAACTTCTCCATCAGATCGAAGAGCTGCGTGGCGAGGGCCGGGTCATGGCCCTTGGTCTTCGCACCGTCGGTGAAGATCGCCCGCTGATGGGCCATCTCCTCGGCCTTTTTCTTGCCCATGGCACGGCGAAGCAGATCGGCGCCACCGAGCGTGTAGCCGGCAATGATCTGCGCAATCTGCATCACCTGCTCCTGATACACGATGACGCCGTACGTCGGCTCGAGGCACTCGCGCAGATCAGGATGGAAATAATCGATCTTCTGCTGCCCCTTCTTACGCAGGATGAAGTCATCGACCATGCCCGAGCCCAGCGGGCCAGGGCGGTACAGGGCCAGCACCGCGATGATGTCCTCGAAGCGATCGGGCGCGAGCTTGCGCAACAGCTTCTTCATGCCATCGCCTTCAACCTGGAAGATCGCCGTGGTGTTGGCGTCCTTCAGGATCTGATAGGCCTTCGGATCATCGAAACTGAGGGTGGCGAGGTCGAGCGCTCGATCAGGATGGTTGCGATTGATGTAGTCGACGGCCAGCTGAATGATCGTGAGATTTCGCAGCCCGAGAAAGTCGAACTTCACCAGGCCCACCGCTTCGACATCGTCCTTGTCGAACTGAGCCACCACCGAGTCGGTGCCGGGTGCCTGATACAGCGGGCAAAAGTCGGTGAGCTTGCCCGGCGCGATCAGAACGCCGCCTGCATGCATGCCGACGTTTCGGGTCAGGTCTTCGAGAGACTCGGCCAGTGCAAGCAGCCCCCGCACCTCCTCTTCCTTTTCCTCGCGCTCGCGCAATTGCGGCTCGGCCTCGCGCGCCTTGGCCAGCGAAAGCGGTTTGGCCTGCTCGATCGGAATCAGCTTGGAGAGCTGGTCGCAAAACGTGTAGGGCATGTCGAGCACACGACCGGCGTCGCGGATCACGGCCTTCGAGGCCATCGTGCCGAAGGTTGCGATCTGAGACACGGCCTGTGCGCCGTATTTGGCCCGAACGTATTCGATGACCATCCAGCGCTTGTCCTGGCAGAAATCAATGTCGAAGTCCGGCATTGAAACCCGCTCGGGGTTCAGGAATCGCTCGAACAGCAGGGCATAGGGCAAGGGATCGAGGTCGGTGATGCCCAGCGCGTAGGCCACCAGCGAGCCTGCACCCGAGCCGCGCCCGGGGCCGACCGGCACGCCGTTGGCCTTGGCCCAGTTGATGAAATCGGCCACGATCAGGAAGTAGCCCGGGAATCCCATGGCGATGATCGTGTCGCACTCGATCTCGAGTCGCTTCAGGTAGCGGGGCGCCTCGGCCGAACGCACGGCTGCATCGGGGTACAGAGTGAGCAAGCGTTCGTCCAGACCCTTGCGAGCGAGTTCACGCAGATAGTCGTCAATCGACTGACCGTTGGGCGTCGGGAAGTCAGGCAGCCGAGACTTGCCCAGTTCCATTGTGAGGTTGCAACGTTGCGCGATCCGGATCGAATTTTCGAGCGCTTGTGGCACGTCGGCGAAGCGCTCGACCATCTCGGCTTGCGACTGGAAATATTGTGATTCGGCATAACGCCGCGTGCGCCGGGGGTTGCCCAAAATTTCGCCTTCTGCAATGCAGACGCGGGCTTCATGGGCGCGAAATTCTTCGGGCGCAATGAACTGCACCGGATGCGTCGCAACCACCGGCAATCCGATCTGTGCTGCAAGCTGCACGGCGGCACGAACATGGGTTTCCGATTCGGCCGTGCCAAGCCGCTGCAGTTCGAGAAAGTAGGACTGCGGAAAGGCGCTGGCCCAGTCCTGGGCGAAACGCTGTGCGGCTTGCAGGTTGCCCGAGATCAGGGCCTGCCCGACATCGCCGCGTTGCGCGCCCGACAGTGCGATCAGACCGTGGTCGCCGGATTCATCCGTGCCGAGCGCCGTGAACCATTCGCGCCGCATTTCGGCATGACCGCGGAACTCGTTTTCGAGCCAGGCCCTGGAGAGCAGCTCGCACAGATTGCGATAACCGGTTCGGCTGCGCACCAGCAGCAGCAACTCGAATGGCCGGTCACGCTCGGTGTCATTGGTGATCCAGGCACTGATGCCCAGGATCGGCTTGACGCCCTTGCCGCGGGCCGCACGATAAAACTTGATCCAGCCAAAGACATTGCCGCCGTCGGTCAGCGCCAATGCGCCCTGGCCGTCCGCCGCGGCTGCTTTGACCAGGTCATCGATCCTGACGATCGAGTCGCTGATCGAATATTCGGAACGGACCCGAAGGTGGACGAATTGCGGTGCCGGCATGCAGGCATTCTACCGCCCGCGGCGGTCTCAAAGCCGTGATCGCTCGAGGACTTCCTGGTCGACGGGCTGAGCCTGCGGATACACTCCAACGCTTCATGATCACAACGCCCCCATGACTGAAGCCGCCCCACCCAGCGCATCGACTGCCCGTGTGCAGACACGCGTATCCGGTGGGCACCGCAGCGCACTCCTGACGCTGATCGCCTGCACCGTCCTGTGGAGCACAGCCGGTGTCGCGACCCGGCATCTCGATCAGGCCGAAGGCTTCGAGATCGCCTTTTGGCGTTCGATGTTTTGCGCGGCTTTCATGCTGGTCACGATGCTGGTGCTGCATCGCGGCCAGTGGTGGTCACGCGTCAATGCGGCCGGCCTGCGCGGCTGGATCTCCGGTGCGATGTGGGCGGTGATGTTCATCTGTTTCATGCTGGCACTCACCCGGGCATCGGTCGCCAATGTGATGGTGGTGCTGGCGTCATCACCCTTGCTGGCCGCCCTGCTCGGCATGCTGGTGCTCAAGGAGCGGGTGCCCGCTCGAACCTGGGTGGCGATTGCGGTCGCCGCCATCGGACTGATCTGGATGGTCCGCGAAGGCTTGAGTGCCGGCGGGCTGGTCGGCATGGCAATCGCCTGCGGCGTTCCATTGGCCTCGGCGATCAACCTGGTGCTGCTCAGACGCACCGGCGGTCAGGTCGACTTTGTGCCCGCCGTGCTGTTGGGGGCGGTCATCAGCGCGGCCGTCACCTTGCCGATGGCCTTGCCCCTGTCCGCCACCCCGAAGGACCTTGCCATCCTGGCGGCACTCGGCGTGTTTCAGTTGGGACTGCCCTGCATGCTGATGGTCAGCGCCGCCCAGCGTCTGGCGCCGCATGAGGTCGCCTTGCTGGGCCTGCTGGAAGTGGTGCTCGGCCCGATCTGGACCTGGCTGGGTGCCGGAGAAACCCCCACCCGCGCTGCGATCGAGGGCGGCGCACTGGTCCTGGGTGCGCTGGCCTTCAATGAACTGCTCGCGAGACGGACCTACTTTTCGACGAAAGCTCGCTCGATCACATAGTCGCCGGGCACACCGGACGAAGGCGAGATCACAAAACCCCGCGCATCGAGCAGTGCGCGGGTATCTGCCAGCATCGCCGGACTGCCGCAGATCATCGCGCGATCATTTTCGGGGGACAGCGGCGGCAGGCCGATGTCATCGGTCATGCGATTGCTCTCGATCAGGTCGGTGATTCGCCCCTGATTTCGAAACGGTTCACGGGTCACGGTCGGGTAGTACACCAGACGCTCCCGAACCAGCTCGCCAAAAAACTCGTTGGCCGGCAATTCATGCTGCAGGAAATCGGCATAGGCCAGCTCGCTGACCAGCCGAACGCCATGAACCAGGATCACCTTCTCGAAGGCCTCGTAGGTCTGCGGATCCTTGACGATCGACATGAACGGAGCCAGTCCGGTCCCGCTGCCGAACAGATACAGATGGCGACCTGGCTTGAGGTCCTCGATCACCAGTGTTCCGGTCGGCTTGCGCCCGACCAGCACGGAATCCCCTGTCTTCAGGTGCTGCAGACGCGATGTGAGCGGGCCGTCCGGCACCTTGATGCTTAGAAACTCGAGGGATTCCTCGTAGTTGGCGCTGGCCACGCTGTAGGCCCTGACCAGGGGTTTGCCCTCGACTTCGAGGCCAATCATGACGAAGTGGCCATTGCGAAAGCGCAGTGAGGGGTCTCGGGTGGTCTTGAAGCTGAAGAGCGTTTCGTTCCAGTGGTGAACGTCGAGTACGGTTTCGGTGTTGAAGGCAGACATATCGGGATTCCAGGCAATCCGGCGTTTTACCTCAAGCGGCGTCGGCCGTGAAGCGCAGACACCGGATGAGCAAAGGCCGAACCGGCATGAAACCGGGTCATCCCCGCGTGCGTCGGGCAAACTGGGCGATGCGTTCGCCATAGGCCCGAGCCGTGTCGAGGTCGCCCTTGGGTGGCGACTGATCGGGCGGCACATTGTCGGCTTGAGCCATTACACCGATCGTGGAGCCCAGTCGGTTCATCTCGTCCGGGTGACCTGGCTGGCTCGGCGACATCATGGCCGTGCCCACCCAGATCATGCCGTGCTGCATGGCCAGGGTGGTGAAATACATGAGGGTCGAGTACTTGTCGCCGCTCATGTTCAGCGAACAGGTGAATCCGCCGGCGATCTTGTCTTTCCAGCCCTGACTGAACCAGACCTTGGCACTGGCATCCGCGAAGGTCTTGAAGACGCCAGACGGCCCGCCCATGTACGTCGGCGCTCCGAAAACGATGGCATCCGCCTTGGCGAGTTCATCCCACTGCGCGTCCGAGACCTGTGCCACGTCGATCAGTGTGGCCTGCGCGCCCGCCACGGACGCAGCACCCGCCTGAACCGATTCGGCAACGCGCCGCGTGTGTCCATAGCCTGAGTGGAAAGCAATTGCGATTCGGGTCATCTTGAAGCTTCCTTGGGTTGAGTCATCAAAATCATCAGGGCAGATCGAAGACCAGCACCTCAGCCTGATCTCCGTTCATGAAATGAAGCTGGTCTTCGCCACTCAGCTTGAGGGCATCGCCAGCCACCAGCGGATGGTCATTGACCACAAGCTGGCCTCTGGCCAGATGGACATACACACGCCGGCCTGAATCAATCTTCAAAGACGCGAGCTCAGCGCCATCGAACAAGCCCGCAAAGATCCGGGCATCCTGGTGAATCGTCACCGAGCCGTCGGCACCATCGGGCGAGGCAATGAGCCTGAGTCGCCCCCGCTTGCCGGCTTCATCGAAATGGCGCTCCTCGTAGCCCGGCGCGATACCCCCTCGACTCGGCTCGATCCAGATCTGCAGGAAATGCGTGGTCGCATCAGGCTGATGGTTGTACTCGGAGTGCGTGACGCCGGTTCCTGCGCTCATGCGCTGCACGTCGCCGGGTCGGATCACCGATCCATTGCCGATGCTGTCCTGGTGGGCAAGCGCTCCCTCCAGGACATAGCTGATGATCTCCATGTCGCGGTGACCATGCTTGCCGAAACCGGATCCCGCCGCGATGCGGTCTTCGTTGATCACGCGCAGCGGGCCAAAGCCCATATGGGCCGGATCGTGATAACCAGCGAAAGAAAAGCTGTGCCAGGAATCAAGCCAGCCATGGTTCGCATGGCCGCGATCGGCTGCGGGGCGAGTTTCGATCATGTGAGGGATCCTTGCAGGTGTCTGAATCGAAGAACCCAGACTCTAGAGTCAATCAGCAGGCCATGAATTGGTAGGATCTGAAAAGTTCATTCAAATTTTTTGAACCCATGCCCCTGACGCTGGAAGCCCTCGAGACCCTCGATACGATCGCCCGAAAAGGCAGCTTCGCCGCGGCAGCCGCTGAGCTCGGCAAGGTGCCCTCAGCCGTGACCTACACGGTCCGAAAGCTCGAAGATGAACTCGATGTGCTGATCTTCGACCGGCGCGGCCAGCGCGCCCGCCTGACGGGTGCAGGTCGTGAACTGCTGACCGAGGGTCGACTGCTGCTTAGATCGGCCGACGATCTCGCTCGCCGTGTGCGCCGCGTGGCCAGCGGCTGGGAGCCCGAACTGCGCATCGGAGTCGATGCGCTCATCGATCTGACCATGCTTCGACCGCTCATCGAGGACTTTTATCGAGAGCAGTCACCCACGCGGCTGCGCTTTTCCTACGAGGTGCTCGATGGCGCCTGGGAAGCGCTGCTCGACGGGCGAGCCGAACTGGTGATCGGCGCACCCCATGGCATGCCAAGCCCGGCAATGGCCTCGGCGCGCTTCAGTCTGCGGCCAATGGGCCGCGTCGACTTCATCTTCTGCGTGGCACCGCATCACGCGCTGGCACGGCAAGCGCAACCCGTCACCGCTGAAGCGATGGCGCAACAGCGCGCTGTGGCACTGGCCGATACCTCCAGACGGCAGTCAACTGGCAGCGCCGGACTGCTCGCTGGTCAGGACACCCTGACGGTGGCGACGCTCGAGCAGAAGGTCGCCATGCAAATCGCGGGGCTCGGCGTGGGCTGGTTGCCTGAGCCGGTCGCCCGGGCCCACCTGCAACGCGGTTCGCTGATTGCCCTGTCCACCATCGAACCCCGACCTGCCGCGATGGTGCATTACGGTTGGCGCAAGGCGGATGCCGGCAAGGCCCTGAAATGGTGGCTCTCGAAGCTCGAGTTGCCCCGAGTCCGTGAACAGTTGCTGAGCCCTGCAGCCGCTCCGGTCGGCCCTGGACGCGTACCGGTCACACGGCGCAAGTCTGCGCCAAGGGCTCGATCATGACCCGCCCACTGCGGTATGTCGGGCGCTTTGCGCCCTCCCCGACCGGCC
>CAIXXI010000059.1 GCA_903923345.1 uncultured Burkholderiales bacterium
GGGCCCGCATCACACGGTTTGACATCGGGTTCGGCCTTTGGGTCTGGCCCTTCAAACGAGCACTTCAAGCCGGCCCTTCAAGCGGGCACTTCAAGCCGGCCCTTCAAGCGGGCACTTCAAGCGGGCACTTCAAGCCCGTCCCAGGCGAAGACCCTGCCGGTCTGCGCCGGCGTGAGCTGATCGAGCACCTGCAGCAGCGCGCCGGCCGAATGTGCCGGCGTGAACAGGCTGCCAGCCGACACATTGCCCTGGAAGGGCGCCGACAGCGCGGTGTCGACCGTGCCGGGATGCAGTCCGACGCAAATTGAATCCCGTGCGGTTCGAGACCATTCGATCGAGAGCGTTCGGATCAGCTGGTTGAGAGCGGCTTTCGAGGCCCGATAGCCATACCAGCCGCCCAGGCGGTTGTCCGAGATGCTGCCCACCCGGGCCGACACCGCGGCAAAGACCACCCGGCCTTGTCGCGGCATCAGTGGCATGAAGTGCTTGGCCACCAGGGCCGGGCCAATTGCATTGACGGCAAACAGGCGCTGCATGGCGACCGCATCGAGGGCCCGCATCGATTTCTCGGGGCTCAGGCCGTCGGCAGCATGCAGCAGGCCGCTTGCAACGATCACCAGCCGGATCGGGGGCAGTGCCCGCGCCTGAGCAGCTGCCTGCACGATGCTGGGTTCGTGCTCCAGATCGATCGGCGCGTGCACGACACTGACCGGACCGGGACCGGGATCGGCTTCTGTTGTCGGGTTGCGCGACAGGGCGAGCAGATGCGAGTACCGCGCCCCGGCCGCGAGGGCACCGAGGCATGCGGCACCCAGCCCCCCGGTGGCACCGACGACGACCGCCGTGCTGGTGTTCATCTGGCGACCCTCAGACCGGCCCGCAACGGCTGCTCGTGACTCAGGCCCGTGACCTGATCCGCATCGACAGGCCGACCGGAGTCATCGTGAAGGACAGCTTTTCTTCGGCTTCTGCGCCCTGCGGTGTGTCGACGGCGAGCAGATCGAAGCGCCCGAGCAGCACCGCCATCGCCATCTTCATTTCGAGCAGGGCGAGATAGCGGCCCGGGCAGATTCTTGGGCCGGCGCCAAATGGCATCGAGACCCGCTTGGCCGATCGGGCCTGTTCGCCGGGCCCATGCTCGCCGAGCCAACGCATCGGATCGAAGCGTCCCGCATCCTTGACAACCGACTCGCTCACGCTGTCGCGACGCAGCAGGCTGACCACCATCGTGCCCGCCGGCACTCGCACATCGCCCACCACCGTGTCATGCAGTGCCTGCAGCGGCAACTGCGGTGCGACCGGCTTCAGGCGCATGGTCTCGTGCGCACAGGCTTCGATGTAATCGAGTGCGCTGATCTGCTCCATAGATGGGCTTTCAAAACGGCCCACGACGCTGCGAACCTCTTCATTGGCACGGGCCAGACACTCGGGATTGCGCGACAGCAGGTAGATCATCCAGGCGATGGTGTTGGCGGTGGTGTCCTCGCCAGCCAGCAGCATGGTCATCACGTTGCCGGCAACCTGATCATCATCGATGCCGCTGCCGGGTTCTTCGGCTGCCACCAGCATCGCTTCGAGCAGGTTCTTCGGATGGGCGCGGCGCGCCGGATCGGCTGCGAGCCGAGCCTTCGCCTGAGCGACGAAACCATCGACCGCTGCATTGACTTCGACCATGCTGCGCTCGAGGTCGCGATCAGCCTGGCGCTTGAACCAGCGCCAGGTCGGAAACGGCGCGATCATGCGCCGATAGAGGGCCGGAAAGATTTTGTCCAGGTGGCGCTGGATGACATCGGCATCGGATTGCAGGGTGTTCACTTCCGAACCGAATGCCAGGCCTGCGATGGTGTCGACGGTGTAGCGCATCAGGTCGGATTGCAGGTCGATCGTCTGGTTGCCGTGTGCGGCTGCGTCCCAGCGCGAGGCCAGGTTCTGGCCGACCTTGAGCATCGACGGGTAATAGCCTTTGACATGGGCCGGATCGAAGCCGGCCATCACCATGCGACGCTGCCGCTTCCAGACCTCGCCGTTGGCGCCAAACAATCCGGCCTTGAGCCCCATCTCGGCGCCGATCTCTTCCAGCCGTGCGGTGCGCCGAAAACCATCGGGACGGTTGCGCAGCACGGTCGCGACCACCTCGTGATCCGCCACGACCATCATGCGCCGCTTGCCGACCTGAACGCGGAAGTAGGGGCCGAGTTCTCGGCACCATTGCTCCATTTGCAGGTGAAAATGCGGCGCATCGATCTGCAGCATGTTGCCCAGCACGGGCAGGCCCTTCGGCATGGGCAGGTCTTCGATGTTTCTGAGCGCACGGTGCGCGCTGATGTCCTGCGTCTGCGGTGTGGTGGTGTTCATGTCAGATCTTTGATCAGTAGGGTCGAATGGAGTCGACTCGAATCGACCCATCCTAAGCCAAAAACACGGCGGGATGCTGGTAAAAAGCCCGACACAGCCTTTGGTCTTAGGCCGGTTGGCAGGCGCACAGCCTGCATTCAGTTCAGGTTGGCTGCCGCCGTGCGTGCGTCGAAACCGGTCAGCTCGCGGGCCATCGCTTCATAGTGCGCTCTGACCCTGGGGTCGGTGGCATCGGGCAGGATCACCCGCACCTCCAGCTCCAGATCACCGGGCGTCTTGCCGGGCAGGCCCCGACCGCGAACGGTGAGCCGCTGTCCACTCTGGGCCCCTTGTGGCACGCGGACCTTGAGCAGGCTGCGATCGGGTAGTTCGACGCTGACCACCGCACCGAGGCCGGCTTCCCAGGGGGCGACCGGCAACTGCGCCACCAGCAGGTCGCCTTCAAGCTCGAAACGCGGATGCGGCCGGAACTCGATCTGCAGCAGCAGGTCGCCCGCCGGGGCATTGCCCAGACCCGGTCCGCCCTGGCCGGCCAGCCGGATCCGCTGACCCGATCGCACGCCCACGGGCACCTTCACATCGAGTGTGCGCTCACGCAGCGTGCTGCGTCCGGAGCCGTCCAGCACCGGGCTGCGCAGCGTCAATTGGCGGGTGACACCCTGCCAGGCATCGCCCAGGTCCAGCAGGATTTTCGCGTGATGGTCTTCGCCTCGCATTGAGGCACCCGCACCGGAGCGTGGCCCGCCTGGCGAGCCCCGGCGCCTGCCGGCAGCCGAATGTCCGAAGAGCTCCGAGAAAAAGTCGCTGTATTCACCGGGCCGGGTGCGGCCGAAGCCGCCCGCAAATTCGAAGCCTTCGTCCCAGCCGGGAGGCGGCGTGAAGGACTCGCCCTGGCGTCGACCTTGACCGATTGCATCGTAGGCGGCACGGCGTTCGACGTCGGACAACACCGCGTAGGCCTCGTTCACCTCGCTCATTCGCGATGCGGCATCGGGTTCCTTGCTGACGTCAGGGTGATACTGGCGCGCAAGCCTTCGAAAGGCTTTCTTGATCTGGTCGACGTCCGCCTCGCGGGGTACGCCGAGCACCTGGTAGTAGTCCTTGAATTCCATCGTGGGAGATCATCATGCTTCGAAGCGTGTTTGCGCAAGACATCCTTGCTGAGTTCGAGCACATGCAGCGACAGATGCAGTCAGTGCTCGAAGTCTCGCCCAGTATTCGCGGGCTCGGTCGGGGTGGGTATCCGGCGCTCAATGTCGGCACCACACCGAACAGCGTCGAAATTGATGCCTTCGAACCTGGCATGGACCCGACCAGCATCGAATTGAATCTGGAGCGGGGCGTGCTGACCCTGTCCGGTGAACGCGCCAGCGTGCTGCCCAAGGAAGATGAGGACACCACCGTGCATATCAACGAGCGCTTTGCAGGGCGCTTCAAGCGGGTGATCAGCCTGCCGGATGACATCGATCCCGCCACGGCGAACGCTGAATATCGTGATGGCGTGCTGCATGTGCGCATCGCTCGCCTCGAGACCTCGCAGCCGCGTCGGATCGCGGTGCACTGATTCGTCAACCCGACACTGTAGGGACAGACACCATGAACACCTCGGCCAACCCGACAGACCCGGCGGCGATCGCTGCATCCACCGCACCCGCTGCACCCGCGGGCACTGAGCAGCACGCGGCTGCGCAGACCTCCGACGCCGCTTCCAGGGCCATTCCCACGCTGATTCCACCGGTTGACGTGATCGAAGACTCGACCGGAATTACCCTGATCGCAGACGTGCCGGGTGTTTCCCGCGAAAAGCTCACCTTGCGTGTCGAGGCTGATCAACTCTGCATCGAAGGCGATCTCTCGATGCCCATGCCGCCCCATCTGGAGGCCGGTTATGCCGAGGTGCAGCGCGCTCGGTTTCGCCGCACCTTCACCTTGAGCAAGGAACTCGACGCCGACAAGATCGGTGCTGAGCTGAGCAATGGCGTGCTGCGCTTGCGCATCCCGAAGGTGGCCTACGCCCAGCCACGGCGCATCCCGATTCAGGCCGGCTGAATGATCTGAGGCCCACGGCGTGAGCCGCAGGCCTCAGGCCCAGGCCAGCTCGTGGTGCAGGGTCAGTGGCCCGAGGGCCTCCTGCACGGCACGCTCGACCTCGGCGTGCAGGGCGGCCGGAACGTTTGAGAGCCGCACGGTGATCAGGCTGCCGTGCAACGGGTGTGTGCTGGCATCGACCTGCGCCTGTCCACCGCCCAGCTCCAGCGATCCAATCAGGGCCTGCGCGACCCGTCTGGCCGCGTCCAGTCGCAGCGCAGGCTTGAACACCTTGCCCACACCGGTCAGCGGCATCGGACTGATCAGATGCACCGCGACCGGCACTGCGGCGCGCTCGGGGGTTCGTTCACGGACATAGTCGATCAGATCCTCCGGCTGCGCGAGGGCACCGGCCTTGAGCTGCACATAGGCCACCGGCAGCTCTCCGGCATAGGCATCGGGCCGCCCCACCATGGCAGCCAGTTCGACCGCCGGATGTGAGAACAGAATCTCCTCGATCGGCTGCGGGTCGATGTTGTGACCGCCCCGAATCACCAGATCCTTGGCTCGTCCGGTGATCCAGAGATAGCCCTCTTCGTCGAGACGGCCCAGGTCACCGGAGTTCACCCAGCCCGATTCGACAAACGCCGACCGATTGTGTTCTTCGCTCAGGTATCCGGAGAAGACGCCCGGCCCGGCCATGGCGACCACGCCAATCTCGTTGGTCGCGCAGTCGCCCTGATAACGGCCGTCGGCGTCGATCTTGACCACCCGCACCTTTGCGTACGGCACGGGATGGCCGACCGAGCCGAGTCGGATCGGGCGATCCATGTAGCTGATGGTGTGCACGCTCGCGGTCTCGGTCATGCCGTAGACCTCCAGCACCGGCAGCCCCATCGATTCGCTGTAGGTGCGGGCGACGGCCACCGGGATGGCTGCGCCGCCACCGGCCGCGCGCTTGAGGCTGGAGAGGTCGGCATCATTCACCGGGATGGTGAGCGCCGCCACCAGCACGGTCGGCACGCCGACCATATTGACCGGGCGGTACTGCTGCACCAGCTTCCAGACGGATCGCACCGCATTCGGATTGCGCCAGCCAGCTGCCGAAACCACCACCAGGTGCGCGCCATTCGACAGGAAAGCCAGCGCCTGGGTCAGCGCACCGCCAACATGAAACAGCGGCAAACCGTACAGCACCGACTCGCCTGGATCGATGTGCAGCATCAGGCCGATCACCCAGGCCTGGGTCACCTGATTCAGGTGGGTGTGGCGAACCAGCTTGGGTGTGCCGGTGGTGCCGCCGGTGTGGAAATAGGCGGCGGTGTCATCGGCTGCGATCGTGCGGCCGCTGACGAGCCGATCTGCGGCCTGCGCGGCGATCAGCGCATCAAAATCGAAGACCGGAACCGGCTGGCCTGCAGGGCGGGCCAGGCCTGCATCGGACGGGGCAGTGGTCACCACGCCCTGCGCACCCACGACGACGATGGCGCTCAGCTCAGGCAGATCCTCGCGAATCCGCTGCACCTTGTCCCAGATGTCGCTGCCGGGAACCGGTCCGAGGGTGACCAGCACTTTCGTGCGCGCCGCGCGCAGAATTTCGGCGAGCTGGTAGGGCTCAAGCAGGGGATTGACCGGATTGGCGATT
Organism: uncultured Burkholderiales bacterium; assembly: GCA_903923345.1. Taxonomy (GTDB): domain Bacteria; phylum Pseudomonadota; class Gammaproteobacteria; order Burkholderiales; family Burkholderiaceae_E; genus UBA4615. Next base: position 6,029 of record CAIXXI010000059.1, read on the forward strand.
CCCGCGGCCTCGGCCCCGAACAGGGTCATGAAGGCCTGAGGCACCAGCGGCAACAGGAAACTCACGGTATCGGTGCTGCGCACGCCCAGTTGATGCAGCGCATTGGCGGTTTGGGTCACGCCGGCCAGAAATTCGCGATGGCTCAGGGTGACGGGCGTATCGGCTGGGTCAGCGTTGGGCAGCAGACGGATCGCCGGCGCATCTGGGTCGTGGGCAGCCCCGATGCGCAGCGCGTCATAGGTGTTCAGCGCAGCCAGCCGGTCGGTGAGGGGGATCGACTCGATTGCCGCGACCTGCTGCGGTGTGGCGAGGTTGGGCCAGTCGGGGCCGAACAGGCGGTCGAGTAACAGCGGACGGGTCATCGGGGTGTCTCCCAGTGCGAGCTGCGCCGCACTCATGTGGTCGAAGGCTTTGGGTCGAATGGTTGCCCGAGCGGCCAGGACCGTCAATATGGCGGCTGTCCTTTCGGCTGCCGCATCGGATGGCGCGCGATTCCCGACACGCGTTCGTCGATCGGCATCGAGCGGATTTGGTACTGTCGGGGCTGAAGACGACACCACACCAGGCATGCAATGAGTTCATCCGCGCCGCACGCGCACCCCGTTCCCGACGGCCTGAAATCCATCGACGCGATCACCGAGGGTCTGGCCTCCGAGGGCTACATCTCGAACCGTTCGATCTCGACGGCGGTTTATCTGGCCCAGCACCTGCGCAAGCCGATCCTGGTCGAAGGCCCGGCCGGCGTGGGCAAGACCGATCTGGCGCGCTGCCTGTCGCTCTACCTGAAGGTGCCGCTGCTGCGCATGCAGTGTTATGAAGGGATCGACGAGAGCCGGGCACTCTATGAATGGAAGTACGGCAAGCAGCTGCTCTACACGCAGATCCTCAAGGAAAAGATTCATCACCTGATGGACGGGGCGGATTCCCTCGAGGCCTCGTTTGCCAAGCTCAACGATTTCCAGGACCTGTTTTTTTCGCGTGAGTTCGTCGAACCGCGACCGCTTCTGAAGTCGATGGAGCAGGACGATCTGTCGGTGCTGCTCATTGACGAGATCGACAAGTCGGATGAGGCCTTCGAAGCCCTGCTGCTCGAGGTGCTCTCCGACTATCAGGTCACCATTCCGGAAATCGGCACGATCTCCGCGCGCACACCGCCTCTGGTGCTGCTGACCTCGAACAACACCCGCGAACTCGGTGATGCGCTCAAGCGGCGCTGCCTGCACCTGCACATCGGTTTTCCGGATGCAGAGCGCGAGGAGCGGATCGTGCGGGCGCGGGTGCCCGACATTCAGCCGCAGCTGTTGCACCAGATGGTCAGCTTCATTCAGGCGGTGCGCGGTGAGGATGTCCGCAAGGTGCCCTCGATCAGCGAGACGGTTGACTGGGCCCGCACGCTGCTGCTGCTGCATGCGGATGCACTCGACCCGGCGCTGGTGCGCGACACGCTCAATGTGATCATGAAGCGCCAGAGCGACATCGTTGCCCTGGACGGTCGGATCAATGAGCTCACCCGCACGGCCACGGCGGGGGCGGCACCGCAGCCCTGATGGAGCGCACGCTCACCCGTTTCGTGCGGGCCCTGCGAACGGCCGGCATGCCGGTGTCGTCGGCCGAGGCGATCGATGCGTCGCGGGCGCTGGCATTGGTGGGCTATTCGGATCGCGATGTGCTCAAGGCGTCGCTGCGCATCGTGATGGCCAAGTCTGAAGAAGACGATGCCCTGTTCGAGCAGGTCTTCGATACCTTTTTCGATTCGGTGGCGCAGGCCAACCCGGCGCAGTCGACCGACGCCCGAACCGATCAGCCCGAGCCAGCCGATGAAGGCAGGGATTCCGATGCGGCGCAGCCCGGGCCCGACGGCGCCGGGCAGGCCGATGACTTCATGCAGTTGGCCCGCTCGGGTGATGAGAACCGCATTGCTGTGGCGATGGCTCGCGCGGCCAGCGCGGTGGGTGCTGACGAGATCCGCTTTGCTTCGCAGTCGGCTTTTTTCGTACGCAAGATGCTCGAGGAACTCGGCGTCGAAGCGCTCGAGGCGCGCCTGGCTGCCACCCTCGACGAGCGCACGGCCGATGCCCGCCGACGCGCGCAGGCGCTGATCGAAGCCCGCACGGCCATGCAGCGTGCGGCGCGTGCGCATGTCGAGCAGCGCTTCCAGGTGTTCGGCAAGGCGGCGACCGAGACCTTCATGGATGAGGTCGTCACGCAGCGTGAGATCGGTGAACTCAGCCAGCGCGACATGGAGCGCATGAAGGTGCTGATCGCGCGCATGGCCAAGCGGCTGGCGGTGCGTCATTCGCGCCCGAGGCGGGTTCGCAATCGGGGAAAGATCGATGTTCGGCGCACCCTGCGCGCCAATGCCGGCCTCGACGGCGTGCCCTTCGATCTGGTCTGGAAGACGAAAAAGCGCGACCGGCCGAAGATCGTCGCGATCTGCGATGTCTCGGGTTCGGTGGCTCAATACGTGCGCTTCTTGCTGCTGTTTCTGCACGCGCTTAGCGAGACGGTGACCGATCTCGAGGCCTTTGCGTTTTCGGCGCGCCTGTCCGATGTCGGGCCGACACTGGCCAAACTCGATTTCGAGTCGGCGATGAACCGCATCGTGATCGATGCCGGTGGCGGCTCAACCGACTATGGGCAGGCGCTGGTCGACCTGAACACCGACCACTGGCAGGTGATCGATCGCCGCACCACCGTGATCGTGCTGGGCGATGGTCGCTCCAATCAGAGCGACCCACGCATCGATCTGTTCGCCGAGATGGCCGACCGCTCACGCAGGCTGGTGTGGCTGTGCCCCGAGCCACCGCGTCGCTGGGGCACCGGCGACAGCTGCATGTTGCAGTACGAGCCGTTCTGTTCGCAGCTGTCGTATTGCGCCACGGCGGCCGACCTCGAGCGTGCGGTGGATGAAGTGCTCTCCTCATACGACTGACCTGGAGTCCTGACCGATGACCTCTCCCCAGTTCAACGACCTGTTCTCAGTGCGCGGCAAGGTGGCGCTGGTCACCGGCGGCTCACGCGGTATTGGCGAAATGATCGCTGCAGGCTTTCTGGCAGCGGGTGCCAAGGTCTACATCTCCTCGCGCAAGGCCGATGTCTGTGAAGCCACGGCCCAGCGCTTGTCGCAGGCTTATGGCGGCACTTGCATCGCCATCCCGGCTGATCTCTCCAGGATGGCCGGGGTCGAGGCGCTCGGGGCGAAGCTGGCCGAGCTGGAGCCTCGCCTGGACATCCTCATCAACAACGCGGGTGCTTCGTGGGGCGCCCCGCTTGAGGCGTTTCCCGAAGCCGGCTGGGACAAGGTGATGGACACCAACGTGAAGGCGGTGTTCTTCCTCACGCAAAAGCTGCTGCCCTTGTTGCGGGCCGCGGCGGCCACCGGCGTGCCCGCGCGGGTCATCAACATCGGATCGATCGACGGACTCAAGTCATCGGTCTTCGAGGTGTTCTCCTACGGTGCCTCCAAGGCGGCCGTGCACCACCTCACCCGATTCATGGCCACGCACCTCACCGGCGAGAAGATTCTCTTCAACGCGATTGCGCCGGGGCCCTTTCCCACCTGGATGCTGAGCACCGGCGTGGGCTTCGGTGGCGAAACCGAAAACGTCGACTGGGACCAGGTGGGCAGCCGCAACCCCAGCAAGCGGGTGGGCACGCCGCAGGACATTGCCGGCCTGGCCATCTTCCTGTGCTCGCGGGCTGGTGAATATGTGGTCGGACAGACCATTGCCTGCGACGGCGGAATCGTCGGGACGGCCTGATCGGCGTCAAGCGCGGCATCAGACGCGGTACCAGACGCGGCATCACATGAGACAACACGGCCTGCAGGCCGTGAGCGTTCTGGTCTCAGTACCAGTCTTCGAGCAGCAGCCCCGCCACGCGCTCGAACTCCCGTGTGTTGTGGGTTACCAGGACAGCCCCGCGTGAGAGCGCGACCGACGCGATCTGGATATCGATCGGGCCGATGAGTGAACCCGTTTGCTCCAGTGTGGCGCGAATGCGTGCGGCGGCCTCAGCCGCCTTGGCATCGAATGGGACGACCTCGACCGATGCGCAGAGCCGGTCCAACGCAGTCAGCAAGGACCGTCTGCGTGCGCCATTCGGTAAACGCAGCATGCCCGCACGCGCCTCATACAACACCGGTGCAGGGATACCGACGTCTGCTCGCGGCAGACCGCGCAGGGTTTGCGCAACCTGGCCCTCGTTTCGAAAGGCATAGCTGAGCGTGCTGGTGTCCAGGTGGTAGGTCGGCATGCGGCGGCTGGCCCGGTTGGGTCACCAATCAATACTGGGGCGATCCGGGACGTCGGTTTTGCGCAGCTCATCTGGAAGCGGCGCATCAGGAAACGCGCCGAATGAGGCCAGCACGTCCGGCGGCCAGTCAGTGGCGGACTGCGCGCGAATGAGTTGCGCGACCCACCTGCTGTAGGGCAAGCCGGCAGCCCGCGCCTGCTCGCGCATCAGACGCGTGGTCTCTTCATCGAGATACAGCGTGACTTGCGCCATGTTTTTAACCCAATATATATATACGTATATTTTGCCGTGACAAGGCGGCTGTTGCAAGCCTCTGTTCTTAAATGTGAGCGCCCGCTTTCTCTATTTGCCTGACAGAGCAGCCTTCGCCGCATCGGTATCCACCAGCGGATAGACATCAAAGGTCGCCGGGATGATCTCGGCCCATTCGGTCAGCAGGATGTGCAGGCGCTCGTTGGATGGCACGTCGAAGGTGGCGGCCACGCCCCGACCCACCCGCGGGTAGGCCGATCGGGCTTCGCCGGAGGCGAGCTTGGGTTCGATCCAGCTCCAGTAGGCCTGACGGCTGGAGGCCACCTCCGAAGGCCGCTCGGGCCGTGGATGGCTGATCACGAGAAACAGCATGGTCGGTGCTCCTGCGCCCGGCGGCTGTGCGCCTCCAGGCAAACGTCAGGCCTGCTTCAGATCCACCCGCGTGCCACACAGCACCACGTTGCCATGTGCATCCAGCCGTCCCCGAGCCGCAGCCCGGGCTTTCACCGCAGCGATGTCCCGCACGGCGATTTCGATGGCGCTCACGCCTTCGCCGCGGCCGTCACGCACCGGGGTGAAGCGGATGTGTGTGCCATGGTCCAGCGCCATGACAAAGCCATCGCCTTGAGCGGACACGGCCTGCCCCAGCACCTCGGCCCAGCGTGCGGCCATCGTGTGCGGGTCATCGCTTTGCACGTCCACGCCGGTGATCGAAACCGAATCGGTGGTGCGCACATGCTTGCGCCAGTCTGGGCCGCCCCACTCCCAGCGCTCGGGCGGGTCCATCGCATCAATTGACAAGATGGCACCGCCCACATCGCGCGGATGCAGGTGGGTCATGTAGACGCCATCGGGCCGGTCATATTGCGCCACCACCCGCACGCCCAACGCCGCGGGGCGTGCGCGCGCCGCCGCGATGTCATCGACCTGCAGGATGACCATGTAGCCGCCATCGCCACCGCGCTTTTCCAGCAGGCGGCCGGCGGTGGTCGCGTCTTGTACCGGCACCACCACCTCCAGAAAGGTGTCGCCGATGGGTATGACGATGTTGTCCAGGCCGTACTTGGCCACGGCCGGATCCTTGAAGCCCACCTCGATACCGAGGACCTGGGTGAGGTCCTCGGTGACGCCCTCAAGCGAGTGCGCCACCAGTGCGATCTGTCGCAGTCGCATCATGGCGATCAGGCGGCGCGCCAGTCCTGGAAGCGCTTGCCAGATGCAGCCAGTTCGGCCAGCAGCGGGGCGGGTTCAAAGTCGGCGCCCCACTGAGCTGCGTAATGCTTCATGCGCGCCACCACCTTGTCCAGACCCAACTGGTCGGCATAGAACATCGGGCCGCCGCGATAGGCCGGGAAGCCATAGCCGGCCTGATAGATGATGTCGATGTCCGACGCCCGGATGGCCTTGCGCTCGGCCAGAATCTTGGCGCCTTCATTGATCATCGGCAGCAGGCAGCGCTCGAGGATTTCATCATCGGGTGCCTGGCGCGGGGTGTTGCCGGCTTTGGCGATGAACTCGCGGATGATGCCCTCGGTCACCGGCGACGGTGTGGGGTTGCGGTTCTCGTCGTAGTCGTACCAGCCCTTGCCGGTCTTCTGGCCACGGCGATCGAGTTCGCACAGGCGGTCACGAATCGTCAGGCCTTTGCTCTCGGCCTTGACCCAACCCAGATCCAGACCGGCCAGATCGGACATGGCATACACGCCCATCGGGAAGCCAAAGTCGTAGAGCACGCGGTCGATGTCCCAGGGCATGGTGCCGCTCATGAGCAGCTGCTCGGCCGCACGACGACGCGCCGCGAGGATGCGGTTGCCCACGAAGCCGGGGCACACACCCACCAGCGCAGCGATCTTGCCGATCTTCTTGGCAATCGCCATGGAGGTGGCGATCACCGGCTTGGAGGTATGGTCTGCGCGCACGACTTCGAGCAGGCGCATGACGTTGGCCGGCGAGAAGAAGTGCAAACCGATCACATCCTGCGGACGCTTGGTGACCGAAGCGATCTCGTCGACGTTCAGTGCCGAGGTGTTGGTGCCCAGGATGGCACCGGGCTTCATGAAGGCATCGAGCTTGGTGAAGATTTCTTTCTTCACTTCCATGCGCTCAAACACGGCTTCGATGACCAGATCGACGTTGGCAATGTCTTCCAGCTTGATCGTGGGCGTGATGAGCGCCATGCGCTGCTCGACCTGCTCCATCGTGAAGCGGCCATTCTTGGCACTGCGCTCATAGTTGCCGCGCACCACCTTCATGCCGCGATCGAGCGCTTCCTGCGTGGTTTCCACGATGATCACCGGGATGCCCACGTTCACGAAGTTCATCGCAATGCCGCCACCCATGGTGCCGGCGCCGATGATGCCCACGGTCTTGACCGGGATCTGCGGGGTGTCGGCCGGCACATCGGGGATCTTCCAGACTTCGCGCTCGGCAAAGAAGGTGTAACGCTGAGCGGCCGATTGCGGGCCGGTCATCAGCTCGGTGAACAGGCGTCGCTCTTCCTTCAGGCCTTCATCAAAGGGCAGATTGACCGCAGCCTCGATGCATTTGATGTTGCTCTCGGGGGCCATGAAGCCACGGAACTTGCGGGCATTGGCCTTGCGAAACGCGGCGAACACTTCGGGCTTGCCGCGCAGGGCCTCGACCTTCTCGTTTGAATCGCGCACCTTGCGCAGCGGGCGCTTCTCGGCCACGACTTTTTCTGCGAAGGCAATCGCAGCTTCGCGCAGCTTGCCTTCTTCGGCGAGCTCGTCGACCAGACCCATGGCCAGGCACTGCTTGGCGCCCACATGCGAGCCGCTGGTCACCATCTCGAGGGCCTTTTCCGGGCCGACGATGCGCGGCAGGCGCTGCGTGCCGCCTGCGCCGGGCAACAGACCCAGGTGCACCTCGGGCAGGCCGCATTTTGCTGAGGGCACGGCGACGCGATAGTGGCAGCACAGCGCCACTTCCAGGCCACCGCCCAGTGCCGTGCCATGGATGGCGCCGATCACGGGCTTGCTGGCGCCCTCGATCTGGTTCTGCACTTCGAACAGGCTCGCACCCTGCGGCGGCTTGCCGAACTCGGAAATATCGGCGCCGGCAATGAAGGTGCGGCCATCACAGATCAGCACGATGGCCTGGGTGGTCGGGTCGGCCGAGGCCTGCTTGAAGGCTTCGAACAGGCCGTCTCGAACCTGGGCCGACAGCGCATTGACTGGAGGCGAATTGAGGGTGATGACCGAGACCTTGCCCACATTGGACAGGTCGGTGACCGCATTAATGGCTGCCATGGTGTGTGCTCCCCGTTGTGTATCAATCGTTTTGATCTCAGGCCACACCGTGCTGCGCGCAGGCGGCGTCAAGGCCTCATCGTGCTCAAGGATACCGCAGCCCATGCTCGCAGCCAGTCAGAGCGCGGGGGCAGCATTGAGCGACCCGGTGATCGGGTCTGGATGAATCGACGGGTCTGCATGATCAGCGGTGGCTGCGGTAGGGTTCTTCGAAGGGCAGGAAATCCTGCTCCGCAAGCGCCTCTTCGATCCAGGCTCGCACCGCCGGTGCCTCGCGCACACGGTCCATATAGGCCCGGATGCGATCGGAAACCGGCAGCTGATAGGTGTGCAGACGCATCACCACCGGGGCGTAAAAGGCGTCCAGTGCGCAGAACTCTCCCATGAGCATGCGGTCCTTGCCTAAGGCGTCCAGGCACTCATCCCACATGCGGCA
>CAIXXI010000060.1 GCA_903923345.1 uncultured Burkholderiales bacterium
AGCAACCCAGATTCAAATGGCCGTTGCTTATCGCAGTGGCTCTACCATTGTGACGAGCACCGCCGATGATGCCTTGAGTATGGGCCTTGGGGTTTGCCAAGACCATGCGCATTTATTTTTGGCATGCTGCCATGTGCGTGGCATTCCAGCACGCTATGTGTCCGGCTATATCGTGACCGAACCCCCTCCGGGGCAGCCTCGACTGATGGGTGTCGATGCCTCCCATGCCTGGGTTTCAGCACGCAGTCCGGAGGGGGGCTGGGTCGATATCGATCCAACGAACGACCGCTTTGTGGATGCCGACTTTGTCACCCTGGCCTGGGGGCGCGACTTCTCGGATGTCACGCCGCTTCGCGGGGTGATTCTGGGCGGTGGAGAGCAAACGCTGGAGGTGAGGGTGACCGTGACGCCGAAGGGCAGTTCGACTGCCTGAGCCGCTGACCTGCCCCACCGATTGCACATAAAAAAAGCGCCGGGTTGCCCCGGCGCTTCAAGCTGTGTCGCGACGCTGGCCGTAGGCCAGCGGTCGATCAGAACTTGTGGTTCAGACCGATTGCGTAACGCTGACGGCTGTCGATGCCGGTGTTGATCGTGACGTTGTTCGCGACCAGCGGCGAGGTGTCGTTCAGACCGACGGTTGCGTACAGCGTGGTGCGGTTCGACAGGGCCCATGCGTAGGTCAGGCCGAGACTGAGCGCATTGCCGCCTTGAGCGTACGTGGTCACAGCGGTGCGGAAATCTTTGACATCGCTGTAGTAGCCGTTGACGATGAACTTGCCCGGACCGAAGTTGGCGTAGGCGCTGAACAGGATGTTGCTCAGGCTGGGCTTGGTCAGAGCGGTTGCAGCAGTGAACTGTTGCTCGAAGTCAGACTTCGAGTAGCCCAAGCTCAGACCGAATCCGCCGAAGTCGTAAGACGCGGTGGCAAGCCACACATCTTTGTAGACTGCGTTGGAAGTGGCCAGGCTGCCGCTGCTGTAGTAGCCAACCTTGTTCGAGAACGAATGGTAGCCGCCTGCAAGGTACAGACCGCCCATTTTCCAGCCAGCAGCAACGCCCCAGATGTCTTGCGTGCCGTTGATGTCGCTACCAGACAGGCAAGCAGACGTGATGCAAGAAGCAGGCGTGTTGCCGTAGTAGTTCTCACCGAAGGCGTAGGTTGCAACAACCGTCAGGCCGCCGAAGCTCGGCGAGGTGTACTTGATCGAGTTGTCGGTACGCACCGGGCCCATCGGGACGAATACGCCCGAGGCACCACCGATGTTGTCACCTTGGGTGGACGACCAGTTGTTGTAGTACCAGTAGCCCGAGAAGTCGGCCGGAGCAGCCACGTCGAAGATCGGGGTGTACTGACGGCCCAGGGTGACCTGGCCCCACCCACCTTTCAGGCCGGCCCAGGCGAGGCCATTCCAGAACTTGTTGTTGAACGCGGTGTTGGCTGCACCGGGCAGCAGGAAGACGTTGCCGCCGGCGGTGTCACCGGTGTCCAGGTTGAAGCGGTGCTCGATCGTGAAGATCGCGCTCAGGCCGCCTCCAAGGTTCTCCGAGCCGCGGATGCCGAGGCGCGAACCCGTTCCGAGGCTGGAGCTGACACGAATGCCGCTTTTGCCAGCTTGGGTGTTGGAGGAGTTTGCGGCACCGTTCGAATACTCGACGCCGATGTCAGCAATACCGTACAGGGTGATGTTCGACTGAGCCTGAGCAGCGGCCGGGAGGGCGGCGGCAACGGCCAGTGCGAGAAGCGATTTCTTCATTGGTCAATCTCCTAGGTTTCTGGATTCCACAGGACACCGAATCGGTCGGTGCCTCAACTCCCCGAACAATGCCTCGGTTGGAAGTTGACGCTATTCTCACCAAAAACTTTGGGGCGGCAACAAAAACGCAGCACGAGCGGCCTTCGTCACCCCCAGTTTGTTGCTTGGGGGCAACGAAAGCCGCTGCAATCTGGACTGACCGCAGTCAGCACAGAGGGCTGACCGAAGCCAGTTGATGCACTACTGATTGTTTCGAGGGCCGATGTTGCAGACCACCGAATGCATGTCGATCAGAATCGATGCGTCAGTCCAACTGCATAGCGCTGGCGATCGTCCAGCTTGTTGACTGCTGTCGTTGTCTGATTGATAGACATGTCGTTCATGCCGAATGCGGCGTACAGCGCCGTCCGGTTCGACAGCGGCCATTGATACGCCAGCCCCAGCTGAAGTCCGGAATCGTTTCTCAGTGGTGCGGTGGCTGAGCCGTACCAGCCTTTGAACTCGGTCTGGTAAGCATTGAGGATCAGCTTGCCCGGACCGAGGTTCACAAATGCACTCAACAGGATGTTTTCGACGGCAGGTTTGAAGTTGGTCCGCACGGTCGTCGCATAGTTATAGAAAGCCTGATCGAACTCGGACTTGCTGTAACCCAGGCTAAGGCCGAAGCCACCAAAATTGTACGAGGCGGTTGCGGCCCAGACATTCTTGTAAACAGTCGAGCTGGCTGTGCCTGAGGTGCCCGAATACCAGTACGGCTTATTCGAGTAGTCCTGGTAACCGCCGCCGATGTAAAGGCCGCCCATCTTCCAGCCGGCGCCAATGCCCCACATGTCCTGTGTTCCGGTCAGGTCCGAGCCAATCTGACCTGTCGTGGTGTTGTTGGGCGTGTTGCCGTAGTAGTTCTCACCGAAAGCATAGGTGGCATAAACCGTCAGGCCGCCAAAGCTGGGGGAGACATATTTGATGGAGTTATCGGTGCGGGTCGGGCCAATTGGTGCGCTGCTGCCGACCGTGCCGCCGAAGGAGTCGCCCTGGCTGCCCTGCCAGTTGTTGTAGTACATATAGGCGGAGAAGTCTGCCGGTGCGACCACGTCATACAGCGGTGTGTACTGACGGCCCAGGGTGACCTGACCCCACCCGCCTCTCAGGCCCGCCCATGAGGCGCCATTCCAGAACTTATTGTTCAGTGTGGAGTTGGTCTGGCCTGGCAGCAGGAAGATGTTTCCGCCGGCGGTGTCGCCCGTGTCAAGGTTGAAGCGGTGCTCGATCTGGAAAATGGCGCTCAGACCGCCACCGAGGTTCTCCGAACCGCGAACGCCCAGGCGCGTGCCGGTGCCGACGCTGGAGCTGACTCGAAAGCCGCTTTTGCCGAGTTGCGATGAGCTCGTGTTGGCATTCTCGTTGGCGTACTCGATGGCACCGTCAACGATGCCGTACAGGACAATCGAAGATTGAGCGTGGGCGGCTGCAGGCAGCGCAGCAGCGACTGCAAGGGCGAGAAGGGTTTTTTTCATGGGTCTATCTCCTGACTGGACTGAAATTGCGACCGGCGAATATTAGCAAGAGTTTGGGGTGTTTATTCAATAGTTGTTGCATCGCAACTATTTATTTAATTTCAGATACATAACTTATCGCCTAGCACTTAAACATTGCTTTTTATTTACTAAATTATTGATTTAAAATGACTATTTATAACAATCAAGTTGATAGAGCTTTGACAAGTATTTGTTCAGCAATGAGATTATTTGCTGTATCGCAGCATAGCGCTCGAGATATTCCTTCAGTAACGGGAGGCCTGCCGTCTGATTCGCCGGCTTCTGAGTCGGATCGACGCAGCTCTGGGTCGCTCATGCGGGTGAATCATGTGGGGGAGGTCTGCGCCCAGGCGCTCTACGAGGGGCAGGCGATCACCACCGCGGACGACGGCTTGAGGGATTTCTATCGGCGCTCAGCGCAGGAGGAGGCCGACCACCTGGCCTGGACGCGACAGCGACTCCAGGAGTTGGGAGCAAGGCCTTCGCTGCTGAACCCGATCTGGTTTGCGGGTGCTTTTGCCCTGGGTGCACTCGCCGGAAAGCTTGGCGACCGGGTGTCGCTGGGCTTTACGGTGGAAACCGAGCGTCAGGTCGAGCAGCACTTGGCCGGGCATCTGGAGCGCTTGCCTGCGGATGATGTGGCGTCCAGGGCGGTCGTGTCTGCCATGAAAGCTGACGAGGCGGCCCATGCCGACGCGGCGCAGGCGCTGGGCGCTGCGGAATTGCCCGCGCCGGTTAAAGGACTGATGCGCGCAGCCGCCTGGGTCATGACCACTACCGCGCATCGAATTTGAAGCGGGTGAGCGTGGCCCGCGGCCTGGGGCGCCCGGTGTGCGCTCAGTCCTCGACGATCTCCCAGGACAGCACCAGCTCGGCAGTCTTGGCGAGCATGGCCGAGGCCGAGCAGTATTTGTCATGCGACAGCTTGATCGCCCGCTCGACGAGATTCGGCTTGAGGCCGCGGCCGCGCACCGTGAACTTGAATTCGATCCGGGTGAAGACCTTCGGGTCGGTCTCGGCCCGATCGGCCTTGAGCGCCACCTCACAGCCTCGGATGTCCTGGCCGCTCTTGCGCAGAATCAGCACGACGTCATAGGCTGTGCAGCCGCCCGAGCCGAGCAGAACCATCTCCATCGGACGTGGTCCGAGGTTGCGGCCACCGCCTTCGGGGGCGCCGTCCATGACCACCGCGTGGCCGCTGCCGGTCTCGGCCACGAAGCTCATTGTGTCGGGACCTGTCCAACGTACGAGAACGTCCATGTAATTGCCCTTTGACTGTACGATTAAAACCCGGTTATGATAGCCGGCTCAGCAGATTCAGTCAGGCCATGAAGACTTTCTCCGCAAAACCCCATGAAGTCCGACGCGACTGGTTCGTCGTCGATGCCAACGACAAGGTGCTCGGTCGCCTGGCCGCGGAGATCGCTGCGCGTCTTCGTGGAAAGCACAAGCCCGAGTTCACTCCGCACGTTGATACCGGCGATTTCATCGTCGTCGTCAATGCCGCGAAAATTCGCGTGACCGGCGCCAAGGCACTGGACAAGAAGTATTACCGTCACTCGGGTTATCCGGGCGGCATCAGCGAAACCAACTTCGGCAAGATGCAGGAGCGTTTCCCGGGCCGTGCCCTGGAAAAAGCGGTCAAGGGCATGCTGCCCAAGGGTCCGCTGGGATACGCCATGATCAAGAAGCTCAAGGTCTACGCCGAGGCTTCGCATCCCCACACCGCCCAGCAGCCCAAGGCTCTGGAAATCTGAACCCGGCTTAGCCAGGACTAGCAGGACGCTCTCGAATGATCGGCGAATACAACTACGGAACGGGTCGACGCAAGACCTCAGTGGCCCGGGTGTTTATCAAGAAAGGCAAGGGCGAGATCATCGTCAACGGCAAACCGCTCGAGCAGTACTTCGCGCGCGAAACCGGCCGGATGGTGGCTCGTCAGGCACTTGAGGTGGCCAATGTCGCCGGCGAGTTCGACATCAAGGTCAATGTGGCCGGTGGTGGTGAAACTGGCCAGGCTGGCGCAGTGCGCCATGGCATCACCCGCGCCCTGATCGACTATGACGCTACCCTGAAGCCGGTGTTGTCCGGCGCCGGTCTTGTGACTCGTGATGCCCGCGAAGTCGAGCGTAAGAAAGTGGGTCTGCGCAAGGCGCGTCGGCGCAAGCAGTTCTCCAAGCGCTGATCGGAGTGGGGCGCTGGTTTGCGGGCGCTCCTGTTTCCGGAAGTCCAAGAACCCGCCGTTCGGCGGGTTTGCGTTTTTATGCGACCCTGTGCCTGCTGTGGCTTTTTGCCCACCGGTACACTGTCTGATTCTGGAGGAATGC
>CAIXXI010000061.1 GCA_903923345.1 uncultured Burkholderiales bacterium
ACCACCACCTGAACGCTGACCACCGGGGTGTCGGCATCGCCCTCGACCGCAATCGTCAGGTCGTAATCAAGCAGGCTTTCGACCCGTGAGACCGGCGCGATCTTGGTGACAAACAGCGGAAAGGACAACTCGAATCGGCCAGTCTGGGCCTGCAGCAACTCGAGCATATCGCGATGCAGCGGCACCAAGGCGTCCATGGACAGGGCCCGGCCGCTGCGCTCGAGCAGGGCCACGAACCGCGACATGTGGGTGCCCTTCTGATCGGCTGGCAAGGCAACGAACAGTCCCCAGACTGCCACAGACGGCACCTGACGATCGCCCGACTGCCAGAGCATCGGATAGCGCAGGCCGCGAACGCCGACCTGCTGGATGGGTTGGGCACGGTGATCGATGCTGCCCTGCACATCGGGCATGGACTGGTCGGCAGAAACGACCACTGCGGCAGCGGAGTCGCGGGAATTCATGACGGATCCTGACAAGATAACCGCTGAGGATATCGCACTGCGACGGCTCGAAATGGAATGCCACCACTCATCGGCTGGCCACCAGCCTGGGCGACGCATCGCCACCCAGCAGATCGACGAAGCGTTCCCGGATCGATTTCTCGATGCCCTCGGCGTCCAGTCCCTCGAGCCGCAGCAACAGGGACGGGTCGCCGTGGTCGATAAAGTGGTCGCGCAGACCGAGTTGCAGGACCGGTCGCGCAATGCCGCGAGCGGCCATGGCCTCAAGGCAGGCGCTGCCTGCGCCGCCCATCACCGCATGCTCCTCGATCGTCACGAAGGCATCATGGCTGCGCGCCAGCTCCTCGATCAGGTCGGCATCAACCGGTTTGACCCAGAGCATGTTGGCGACCGTCGCATCCAGCGCCTGCCCAGCGACCAGAGCCGGATGCAGCATCGAGCCGAAGGCCAGGATGGCGATGCGCTGGCCGGTGCGGCGCACCTCGCCCTTGCCAAAGGGCAGCCGCACCAGGTCCTTGCTGACGGCCTTGCCGATCCCGCTGCCGCGCGGATAGCGCACCGCACTCGGGCCATCGTGCATATACGCGGTGTACAGGCTCTGGCGGCACTCATCTTCATCGGACGGGGCCAGCACGACCATGTTCGGGATACAGCGCAGATACGCCAGATCGTAGGCGCCGGCGTGGGTCGCGCCGTCGGCGCCGACCAGCCCGGCGCGATCCAGCGCGAACATCACCGGCAGGTTCTGCAGGGCGACATCGTGGATGAGCTGGTCATAGCCCCGCTGCAGGAAGGTCGAATAGATGGCCACCACCGGCTTGACACCTTCGCAGGCCATGCCGGCCGCAAAGGTCACCGCATGCTGCTCGGCGATCCCGACATCGAAATAGCGCTTCGGAAAGCGCTTCTCGAACTCGACCAGGCCTGAGCCTTCGCGCATCGCCGGCGTCACCCCGACCAGGCGCTCATCGATCGCGGCCATGTCGCAGATCCAGTCGCCAAAGATCTGGGTATAGGTGGGCTTGCCACTGGCCGACTTCTTGATGCCTTCATCCGGGTTGAACTTGCCGGGCCCGTGATAGAGCACCGGATCGACTTCGGCCAGCTTGTAGCCCTGGCCCTTGCGGGTGATCACATGCAGAAAGACCGCACCATGCATCTCGCGCAAGTTCTGCAAGGTGGGCAGCAGGGCATCCAGATCATGCCCATCGATTGGGCCGAAGTAGTTGAAGCCGAACTCTTCAAACATCGTGGCCGGCACGACCATGCCCTTGGCATGCTCTTCGAGCTTGCGGGCCAGTTCATAGACCGGTGGCACCTTGGAAAGCACCTGACGCGCCATGTCGCGCGCCATCGAGACCTGCCGACCCGACAGCACCCGGGCCAGATACTTGTTGAGCGCACCGACCGGCGGTGAGATCGACATGTCGTTGTCGTTCAGGATCACCAGCAGGTCGATGTCTGGCGTGACGCCCGCGTTGTTCATTGCCTCGAATGCCATGCCGGCGGTCATTGCGCCGTCGCCGATGATCGCCACATGCCGGCGCCGGGCGGGCCCTGCGTTCTCGCCCTTGTTGCGCGATGCGACCGCCATGCCCAGGGCTGCGGAAATGGAGGTGGACGAGTGCGCAGTGCCGAAGGTGTCGTATTCGCTCTCGGCACGCCTGGGAAAGCCCGAAATACCACCGTGCTGGCGCAGGCTGCCCATTGAATCGCGCCGGCCGGTCAGGATCTTGTGCGGATAGGACTGGTGGCCCACGTCCCAGACGAGTCGATCACGTGGCGTGTTGAAGACATAGTGCAAGGCAACCGCGAGTTCGACCGTACCCAGATTGCTGGACA
>CAIXXI010000062.1 GCA_903923345.1 uncultured Burkholderiales bacterium
GCGGGCCTGCCGACATCAAGGTGGGCGCATCGCTTGAAATCAAGGGCAGCCCCAGCGGCAACCTGCTGAACGCGACGCGGATCAAGCTCTCGGACTGATCAACCGGGCCCGTCCTGGGCCCGTGTCTTGAAATGTCATGGACAGACGGCTATCATTAGCACTCGCAATCGGTGAGTGCTAACAGCAACGCTGTTTCACGCAGGCTTCCAGCCCTCGGTTCGTACCGGTCCTCGGGCCGATCCATTCAGTTCCCCGTTCAATCCGTGTTCTCTCATTCAGGAGCCCATCCATGAAGCTTCGTCCTTTGCATGATCGCGTGATCATCAAGCGCCTCGACCAGGAGCGCAAAACCGCCTCGGGTATCGTCATCCCCGATGCAGCCGCCGAGAAACCTGACCAGGGCGAAATCCTGGCAGTCGGCAACGGCAAGGTCGGCGACGACGGCAAGGTCCGCGCCATGGCCGTCAAAGTCGGCGACAAAGTGCTCTTCGGCAAGTACTCCGGCCAGGCGGTCAAGGTCGACGGCGAGGAACTGCTGGTGATGCGCGAAGAAGACATCATGGCCGTGGTCGAGTGACCCCAGCCCGCATCGAAGACTGAACCCCGATTCAAGGAGTCAACATCATGGCAGCCAAACAGGTTTTCTTCGGCGACGATGCTCGCCACAAAATGGTTGAAGGCGTGAACATCCTCGCCAACGCCGTCAAGGTCACGCTCGGCCCGAAAGGCCGCAACGTTGTGCTCGAGCGCAGCTTCGGCGCCCCGACCGTCACCAAGGACGGTGTCTCGGTCGCCAAGGAAATCGAGCTCAAGGACAAGTTCCAGAACATGGGCGCCCAGATGGTCAAGGAAGTTGCTTCCAAGACCTCGGACAACGCCGGTGACGGCACCACCACCGCCACCGTGCTGGCCCAGGCCATCGTGCGCGAAGGCATGAAATACGTGGCCGCCGGCATGAACCCGATGGACCTGAAGCGCGGCATCGACAAGGCCGTCACCGCCCTGTCGGAAGAGCTCAAGGCCATCAGCAAGCCCTGCACCACCACCAAGGAAATCGCTCAGGTCGGCTCGATCTCGGCGAACTCGGACACCGAGATCGGCAACATCATCTCGGAAGCTATGGAAAAGGTTGGCAAGGAAGGCGTCATCACCGTCGAAGACGGCAAGTCGCTGAACAATGAACTCGACGTCGTCGAAGGCATGCAGTTCGATCGCGGCTACCTGTCGCCCTACTTCATCAACAATCCCGACAAGCAGATCGCTGTGCTCGAAGACCCGTTCGTGCTGCTGCACGACAAGAAGGTCTCGAACATCCGTGACCTGCTGCCGGTGCTCGAGCAGGTTGCCAAGGCCGGCCGTCCGCTGCTGATCGTTGCAGAAGAAGTCGAAGGTGAGGCACTGGCCACCCTGGTGGTCAACAACATCCGCGGCATCCTCAAGACGGTTGCAGTCAAGGCCCCGGGCTTCGGTGACCGTCGCAAGGCGATGCTCGAAGACATGGCCATCCTGACCGGCGGCGTCGTGATCGCCGAAGAAACCGGCATGAATCTCGAGAAAGCCACCCTGCAGGATCTGGGCCGTGCCAAGCGGGTCGAGATCGGCAAGGAAAACACCACGATCATCGACGGTGCTGGCGAAGCCAAGAACATCGAGGCACGCGTCAAGGCCATCCGCTCGCAGATCGAAGAAGCCACCAGCGACTACGACCGTGAGAAGCTGCAAGAGCGCGTTGCCAAGCTGGCCGGTGGTGTGGCTGTGATCCGCGTCGGTGCCGCCACCGAAGTGGAAATGAAAGAGAAGAAGGCCCGTGTCGAA
>CAIXXI010000063.1 GCA_903923345.1 uncultured Burkholderiales bacterium
ACGAAGTCCGGCGCCAACAAGGTCGTGGTGTAGTTCCCCAGCAATGCGATGGTGAAGTCGGGTGCGAGGCTGGCATCGACGTTGCCACTGATGACCGTGGTGCCGGTCGTCGCATCAAACGCCATGGACAGTTGACCTTGTCGAGGATGGCCTGAGAGTGCGTGTTCATTGGATGTCCTTGGGAATCGTGGGTCGGGCCTCTGAAGTGAGGCGATCGTGTTACCCAAGGACATCCGTTGCGACATGGCTCGCTCGTGGCGGATAAGAAACAAACAAGAAAAAGCCCAAGTCCGAGGGACGAGGGCTTTTGGGGAAGCGTCGGTCGCAGTCATACCACCCACCTCGGCTGCAGGCCTTGCACGCACGTTGGCGGTGGGTATCTGTCCTGCCGTGATGTAGGGGTAGGCGTTCTTCGGCGAACGGGAGTGGGAGACGTCTCTTCGTCGGGTTAAGGACCCGAAGTCCGTCTGGATGCGGTGGACCTGGCCGCGCTCCCTCTTCTCACGTCGCGCCTTACCTGCATTAAGTAGGACTGGGTGCTATACTTTTTCATGCTAAGAAAGTCTTCCGCGAGAGCATTCAAGACTTCCTGGTTCGGCAAGGCGGCCAAGAAGGCGCGCATTGGTGATCCGGCGTTGGTGGCTGCCATTCTGGAGGTCATGCAGGGTCAGGCGGATGATTTGGGCGGCGGCGTATTCAAGAAGCGGCTCAACGAGAACATGCACCGCTCCATCGTCTTGGCAAAGGGTGGCCAGCACTGGGTCTTCGCGTATCTCTTTGCCAAGAAAGATCGGGCCAATATCGATCTCGACGAGCTCGCTGCTTTCAGGAAGCTCGCGCAGGCCTACGGTCGCATGACGGATGCCGAGTTGGCATCCGCACTGAGTCAAGGTGACTTACAGGAGCTTTTCCATGACGAGTAAAGCCAAGTTCAAGAGTGACGCCTTCGAGGCCATCTATAGCGCTGCGCAAGGGCTGCGCCGAGCTGGCACCATCGACAAGGCGACGATGCGTGATTTCGACGAGTCCTGCCTCGCGGCGCCGGTGGAGATCACACCTGAGGCGATCAAGCGAATTCGGGAGGGCGCACACGTCAGCCAGCCGGTGTTTGCGCGCTTTCTGAACACCAGCGAATCCACAGTGCAGAAATGGGAGGCCGGAACCAAGCGGCCGAGCGGTATGGCGCTCAAGCTGCTGGCCGTCGTCGAAAAGCACGGTCTCAAAGTACTGGCCTGAGCGTCAGGCCAGCACGCCGATGACCACTGCCTTCACCCGCTACATCGGCATCGACTATTCCGGTGCGCAGACGCCCGAGTCCAGCCTGAAGGGGCTCCGGATCTATTGCTCCTACGGCGCTGCTGCAGCCCAAGAAGTGGCGCCACCACCGAGCCCGCGCAAGTACTGGACGCGACGCGGCATCGCCGAGTGGCTCGCGGACCGCCTGGCCGAGGATGTCCCGACGATCGTCGGCATCGACCACGGGTTTTCGTTTCCGCTGCGCTATTTCGAAGTGCACCATCTTGAGCCGGACTGGCCCACGTTCCTGGAGGACTTTCAGCGCCACTGGCCCACGGATGCCAAGCACACCTAACGGTCCGTCAGGGTGGATTCGACTTCGAGGGTGGCAGGCATGGTGTTCTCCGCTCAAACGGTAGGGGGCCCTCTCAGCCTTCCTTGGCCACCGTAATCTCCACCTTTCGATCCGACTGCAGACACGCTCGCATTCACGCTCAATGCGGTCACGAGAACGGATTGAGCACCCGAACGCAGGTGGGCACGTAGTGCGCCGTATTTCGGGTGACGACCTCGAGGTCGTTGATGAGTGCCATCGCCGCGATCT
Organism: uncultured Burkholderiales bacterium; assembly: GCA_903923345.1. GTDB lineage: Bacteria > Pseudomonadota > Gammaproteobacteria > Burkholderiales > Burkholderiaceae_E > UBA4615. Next base: position 1,841 of record CAIXXI010000063.1, read on the forward strand.
GCTTGTCGAGCGGATTCTCCGGGTTGGGGACACGCAGCCGCCCCCAGACATGGGCGCACTCTTCGTCAAACGGCAGGATCGATTGGGAATAACTCGCTGTCACGGCATTGAGCCAACGCTCCAGGCGCTTTGCTTGTGCGACATCCCCGCGATGGCGAATTCGCTCAACACCCTGTCGCAGTTCGCCAATGGTCACAACCGAGAGGTACACCTCAGTGGCATCGCGAGACACCCGCGCGAAGAATTCGCGGACGCCCGGGTTGGCCTTGCGTCCTTTGCGGATTTCGCTGATGACATCGGTGTCCAGCAGGTACACCGCTCAGCCCCGATGATCCTGCTGTTCGCGACTGAAGTCGGCATCCTGTCCGACGTCAGGCATCGAGGCGAGCACGTCGGCGAGGCTGCGCCGGCGCGGTGCGTGCAGGGCGGCCTTCAGAATTTCCCGATGCTCCTGCTCGGCACTGCGATTGCGCTTGGCTGCCTGCTGCTTCAGGGCCTTGACCAGGTCCTCAGAGAGGTTTCGAACGATCAACTGAGCCATCGCAATTTCCCCGAGACATGGATGATCGCAACGCTATCACACGCACTGCAGGGATGCTAGCGACGCTAGCAGTCGCTTCGCCGGCTCAAGCCTTACGCCGTGCAAACACCGTATGCCTGAGCATCTCGATCACCGCCGGCAAGGCTGGCACGATGATCAGCGCCAGCGCCACCCAGGAGAAGTGCTCGCGCACCCAGGGAAGGTTGCCAATCAGATAACCCAGCACGGTGAGGCTCACCACCCAGAGCACACCGCCCACAACGTTGTAGAGCGCGAACTTCGGATAGCTCATGTGCGCCACACCGGCCACGAAGGGCGCGAAGGTTCGAATGAACGGCATGAACCGAGCCACGATGATGGTGATCGCACCGTGCTTTTCGTAGAACGCGTTCGTGCGTTCGAAGGCCGCGCGGTTGAAGAACCGCGAGCCCTCCCATGACCACACCTTGGGCCCGATGCGCCGGCCAATCGAATAATTCAGCGCATCGCCCAGCACCGCCGCAACAATCAGCAACACAATCAGCAGCGGCAGCGACAGCCCGCCGATCGCAGCGATGGCTCCGCAGACAAACAGCAGCGAATCACCCGGCAAAAAGGGCATCACCACCAGCCCGGTCTCGACGAAGATGATCGCAAAGAGAATGGCATAGACCCACACGCCGTACTGGGAGACCACGGTCTCCAGGTGCTTGTCCAGGTGCAGGAAGAGGTCGACTAAGTGGGCGATGTCCATGGGGCGCGCAGTGTACACGCCACCTATAATCGGCCGGTGAATCTGCCACCGCCCCTCTCTGACCCCGACGACAGCCAGGCTTCGGGAAAACTTCGGCCCATTTCCATGCCCGACCCCGACGCCCTGGGGCCGCATGCTGAAGGGTCGATGCTGCAGGCGCCTCGTCGGGCGATCGCCGCACTGCCGGACCATCTGGTGAGCCAGATCGCCGCCGGCGAAGTGGTCGAGCGGCCCGCGTCGGTGGTCAAGGAGTTGCTGGAAAACGCAATTGATGCAGGCGCCAGCCGCATCGATCTGCGCATCGAGGAAGGCGGCGTGCGCCGCATCGCGGTGATCGACGATGGCTGTGGCATCGAACCCGACCAACTCAGCCTCGCGCTGACCCGCCATGCCACCAGCAAGATCACCTCGCTGGCCGAACTCGAACGGGTCGGCACGCTCGGCTTTCGCGGCGAAGCGCTGGCCGCGATCGCATCGGTCGCCCGGGTGCGCATCACCAGCCGCGTGCCCGGCGCTGAGTCAGCCAGCCTGATCGACAGTGAGAACGGCACGGTGCAGCCCGCCGCCGGATCGCAGGGCACGACGGTCGAAGTGCTGGATCTGTACTCCGCCACACCGGCGCGTCGCAAATTCCTCAAGGCGCAAGGCACTGAAACCGCGCATGCGCTCGATGCCTTTCGTCGCGTGGCCATCGCCCATCCGGCCATTGCCTTTGCCTGTCAGGTCGATGGCCGCAGCGTCGAACACTGGCCCGCCGCACGCTGGCAGGACCGGGTCGGACACGCCCTGGGCGAAGACATCGCCACCCGCCCGATCGAGCGCAGCGCAGGCCCGATCCGATTGCAGGGTCTGGCCGGGGTGCCCACTGCCAGCCGCGCCCGGGCCGACCGTCAGTTCTTCTATGTCAATGGCCGCTTCGTTCGCGACAAGCTGCTCTCGCATGCGGTCAAACAAGCCTATGCCGATGTGCTGCATGGCGATCGCCACCCGGCCTGGTGCGTCTTTTTGTGGATCGATCCGGCCGAGGTTGATGCCAATGTGCATCCGGCCAAGATCGAGGTGCGCTTTCGCGATGCCCGCGCAATCCACTCATTCGTCTTTCATGCAGTGCGCGAGGCACTGCGCGTGGGCGCCGGCACCGATGGTGTGGCCTCGACGGTGCGCGACCCACACGGCGTGATGCCGATCCCAGGCGAGGTGCGCGCACTGGGGGTGAGCGATTCAGTGCAACCTGTTTGGCAGGCGCGGCTGCCCCTGCAAAGCGCTGCGCGGGAATCGGCGGGGCGATGGATGCAGCATGCGTCGCAGCCGTCGAATGCGCGCACTGATGCACGCGCGTCTAATGATCAATCGATGCCGGCGTTGATGGACTGGCTGGCTCCGGATGGATCGAGCGCAGCGCGCAAGGCTGCTGCACCGGATGCGCCTGGGCAATCGAACACTGCACCCCGCCCGGATGACGAACTGCCCCCGCTGGGCTTTGCCATCGGCCAGGTGCATGGCGTGTATGTGCTCGCCCAGAATGCCCACGGCCTGGTGGTGGTCGACATGCATGCCGCCCACGAACGCATCGTCTATGAACGCCTGAAGGCCGGGCTTGCCGATCAGTCGGTGGCCATGCAGCCGCTGCTGATTGCCGCCACCTTCCGGGCCGATGAGCTCGATGTGCGCACCGCCGAAGAGGAGCGCGATGCCCTGCTGGCACTGGGGCTCGAGCTCGATGTGATGTCGCCAACCACACTGGCGGTGCGGGCCGTGCCCAGTGCATTGCTCGATGGCGATCCGGTCGGGCTGGCCCGCTCGGTGCTGGCCGAGTTGCGCGAACACGGCGCAAGCCATCTGCTGGCGCAACGCCGTGAATCGCTGCTGGCGACCATGGCCTGTCATGCTGCGGTGCGAGCCAATCAGCAGCTGACCCTGCCTCAGATGAACGCCCTGCTGCGCGACATGGAGACCACCGCCGGCGCAGACCAGTGCAATCATGGCCGTCCGACCTGGGTGCAACTGCCGATGGCCGAGCTGGACCGCTGGTTTTTGCGTGGCCGCTGACGCGATCCTGCTGCTGGGGCCGACCGCCTCGGGCAAGAGTGCGATCTCGATGGCCCTGGCACAGCGCTTCGATCTCGAGATCATCAGCGTTGATTCGGCGCTGGTCTATCGCGGCATGGACATCGGCACGGCCAAGCCGAGCGCCGCCGAGCGGCTCGCGGTGCCGCACCACCTGATCGACCTGATCGATCCGCTGGAGTCCTATTCGGCTGCGCGCTTCGTGACCGATGTGCAGCAGCTCGTCGCACAAATTCGCGCGCGCGGCCGCCTGCCCCTGCTGGTCGGCGGCACGATGCTCTATGCCCGGGCATTACAAGGCGGCCTCGATGAGCTGCCTTCGGCCGACCCGCAGGTGCGTGCCCGACTCGATACTCAAGCGGCGCAACTCGGCTGGCCGGCGATGCACGCACGCCTGGCGCAAATCGATGCACCCACCGCAGCGCGTCTTGAGCCTGGCGATTCGCAACGCAT
>CAIXXI010000064.1 GCA_903923345.1 uncultured Burkholderiales bacterium
GGGTGGCCGAAGGGGCGAGCCTGGTGGTCGATGGTCGCGGTCTGAAGGTGCCGGGCCGCGAGAACGGCTTTTTCCTGGGTGGCTGCCTGTTCGACCGGGTCTCGCCGTCGATGTCGATTTATCGTGAGGAGATTTTCGGGCCGGTGCTCGGTGTGACCCGGGTGGCGAGCTTCGAGGATGCATTGGCCCTGGTGAATGGCCATGAGTTTGGCAACGGCTGCTGCCTGTTCACCCGCGACGGTGATTCGGCGCGCGAATTCGCCAGCCGGGTGCAGATCGGCATGGTCGGCATCAATGTCCCGATTCCGGTGCCGATGGCTTTTCACTCATTTGGCGGCTGGAAGTCCTCGCTGTTCGGCGATCACCACATGCATGGGCCCGAGGGCGTTCGCTTCTACACGCGGTATAAGACGATCACCCAGCGCTGGCCGGCGGGCATCCGCGCGGGTGCCGAGTTCATCATGCCCACCATGAAGTAATGACGGAGAACTGATCATGACCCTGCAGTTGAAGGACATGACCCTGCTCAGACGGCAGGGCTGGATCGATGGCCAGTGGACGGATGCCGATTCCGGCAAGGTCTTTGCAGTGACCAATCCGGCCACCGGCGAGACCCTGGTCGAGGTGGCCGACATGGGCGTGGCCGAGACCCGGCGGGCCATCGATGCGGCTGCCCGGGCCTTGCCCGGCTGGCGTGGCAAGACGGCCAAGGAGCGCGCGGGCATCCTGCGCCGCTGGTTCGACCTGATCACGGCGCACACCGAAGACCTGGCGCAGCTGATGACCGCCGAGCAGGGCAAGCCGCTGTCCGAAGCGCGGGGCGAGGTGGCCTACGGCGCGAGTTTCATCGAGTGGTTCGCCGAGGAGGCCAAGCGCACCTACGGCGATGTGATCCCGACGTCCGGCAATGACCGTCGCCTGCTGGTGCTCAAGCAGCCGATCGGCGTGGTGGCCGCGATCACACCCTGGAATTTCCCGATCGCGATGATCACCCGCAAGGTGGCGCCGGCTCTGGCCGCCGGATGCACGGTGGTTGCCAAGCCGGCTGAAGCCACCCCGCTGAGCGCGCTGGCGCTGGTCGAGTTGGCTCGACAGGCCGGCATCCCGGCGGGTGTCTTCAATCTGATCACGGCGGATGCACCGAATGCGCCGGCCATCGGGCTTGAGCTGTGCACCAGCCCGATCGTTCGCAAGGTGTCCTTCACCGGGTCGACCGAGGTCGGACGGATTCTGCTGCGCCAGTCGGCCGATACGGTGAAGAAGCTGTCGCTCGAGCTCGGTGGCAATGCGCCCTTCATCGTGTTTGACGATGCTGACCTGGATGCCGCGGTCGAGGGTGCGCTGGTTTCGAAGTACCGCAACGCCGGTCAGACCTGCGTCTGTGCCAACCGCATCTATGTTCAGGATTCGGTCTATGACGCCTTTGCCGAGAAGCTTGCGCAGAAGGTGGCTGCATTCAAGGTGGGTGCTGGGACCGAGCCTGGCGTGATCATCGGGCCGATGATCGAGCCGGCAGCGATCGCCAAGGTGCAGGCGCATATCGCCGACGCGGTGTCGCTGGGTGCCAGGGTGGTGGTGGGCGGCAAGCCCCATGCACTCGGCGGCCTGTTTTTCGAGCCGACGGTGCTGACCGGTGTGACACCGGCGATGCGGGTGGCTCGTGAAGAGACCTTCGGTCCGGTGGCGCCGCTGTTTCGTTTCAAGGATGAAGCCGAGGCGATCGCGATGGCCAACGACACCGAGTTCGGCCTGGCGTCGTATGTGTACGCCCGCGATGTTGGTCGGATTTTCCGTGTGGCCGAGGCGCTTGAGTCGGGCATGGTCTGCGTCAACTCCGGGATCCTGTCCAACGAGGTCTCGCCTTTCGGTGGCGTCAAGCAGTCGGGTCTGGGGCGTGAGGGGTCCAAGTACGGGATCGACGAGTACCTGGAGCTCAAGTACCTCTGTCTGGCTGGAATCTGAGAGGAAGGTTCTGCAGATGAAGATGAAGGTCAGGGCGGCGGTTCTGCGGCAGATCGGTTTACCGGCGCCGTATGCCCAGAGCCAACCGCTGAGCATCGAGACGGTCGAGCTCGACGATCCGGGTCCGGGCGAGGTCAGGGTGAAGATCCGGGCGGCCGGTTTGTGCCATTCGGACCTCTCGGCCATCAATGGCGATCGACCCTGGCCGGTGCCGATCGTACCGGGACATGAAGCGGCTGCTGAAGTGGTCGAGCTAGGCTCGGCGGTGTCAGATTTGAAAGTGGGTGATCACGTCGTGCTTGTGTTCAGGCCGGCGTGTGGCGCCTGTCCGGACTGTGCGGTCGGGCGCCCCGCCCTGTGTGGGCCGGGCGGCGAATCCAATGGCGCGGGGTCCTTGCTCGGTGGCTACAAGCGCCTGTCTCTGGCGGGCAGCTCCCTGAACCATCACATGGGTTGCGCCGCGTTTGCCGAATACGCCACCGTCTCGCGCCGGTCGGTCGTGCCGATCGATCACGATCTGCCCTGGGAGCATGCGGCACTGTTTGGTTGTGCAGTCCTGACGGGTGCCGGCGCGGTGTTCAACACCGCGCGCATGGAAGCCGGGGCACGGGTTGCGGTGGTCGGTCTGGGCGGCGTTGGGTTTTCCTCGCTGCTGGCCGCGGTGGCGGCCGGTGCCCGCGAAGTGATCGCGATCGACATGCTGCCGTCCAAGCTCGATCTTGCCCGGCAATTGGGTGCCTCCCAGGTCTTCGATGCCCGCGATCCGGATGTGATCGCACAGGTCAAGTCGGCCACCCAGGGTGGGGTGGACTATGCCTTCGAAATGGCTGGGGTGGTTGCAGCGTTGGAGTTGGCCTATCGAATCACTCGGCGTGGCGGTACAACAGTCACCGCCGGCTTGCCCAATCCGGGTGCGCAGTGGCCCTTGCAGGCGGTTTCGCTGATTGCCGAGGAGCGTACGCTCAAGGGCAGTTATATCGGTTCCTGTGTGCCGAGTCGGGATGTGCCTCGGTTCGTTGATCTGTTCCGGGCGGGGCGGCTGCCGGTCGATCGCCTGCTGAGCGAGCGAATTTCACTCGAGGAGATCAATCCGGCGCTCGACCGCCTTGCGCGGGGCGAGTCGATTCGTCAGGTGATCATGATGCAGTGAGCGCCTGCGAAGGGCGCCGTTCGATCTGCGGCGGGTGAGTCCGCGCAGACCAGGGAGAAGAGATGTCAGCGAGTGCGGCAGGCGGCAGTCAAGCCGATGCAGAGTTCGACTATGTGATTGTGGGTGCTGGAACAGCCGGATGCCTTCTGGCCAACCGCTTGTCCGCAGATCCTTCCAAGCGAGTCCTGCTGCTTGAGGCGGGCGGCAGGGATGACTGGATCTGGATTCACATCCCAGTGGGGTATCTGTACTGCATCGACAATCCGCGGACAGACTGGCAGTTCCGGACCGAGGCCGAGCCAGGTCTGGGCGATCGCTCGCTGATCTACCCGCGTGGCCGAACCCTGGGCGGATGCTCATCGATCAACGGGATGCTCTATCTGCGCGGACAAAGCGCGGATTACCAGCGCTGGGTCGATGCCGGCAACCCGGGTTGGTCCTGGGACGAGGTGCTGCCGTACTTCCTCAAGCATGAGCACTATCACGGGCTGGATGAGGGTGGATCCGACCCGATGCATGGCCATGGGGGAGAGTGGCGGGTCGAGCGACCGAGGGTGTCATGGGAGGTGCTCGATGCCTTTCAGGCGGCCGCAGAGCAAGCAGGCATTCCCAGAACGAATGATTTCAATCGGGGCAATAACTTCGGTTGCGGCTATTTCGAGGTCAATCAGCGCAGGGGCGTCCGCTGGAGCGCGTCCAAGGCCTTTCTGCGTCCGGTCGAATCCCGCTCAAACCTGGTCGTCTGGACCGATGCGCAGGTCAAGCGTGTGCGGTTTGAGGGCAAGCGAGCGGTCGGCGTCGAGCTGGCGCGGGGGATTGGCCGCGGTTCTGCTGCTGCGGCCGCTCAACAGTTTGTCCGCGCTCGAGGCGAAGTGATCCTCGCAGCCGGTGCGGTTAACTCGCCGCACCTGCTGCAACTGTCCGGGATCGGACCTGGCGAGGCGCTTCAGTCGATCGGCGGGCCGGTCGTTCAGGATCTATCCGGCGTCGGCGGCAATTTGCAGGACCATCTGCAGCTTCGGATGGCCTACACCGTCCAGGGTGTGACCACCTTGAATCGGCAGGCCAACAGCCTGTTTGGCAAGGCCTGGATGGGTATCCAATACGCATTGTGGCGCCGCGGGCCGCTCACGATGTCGCCCAGTCAACTGGGTGCGTTTGCACCGAGCGATCCGAGCGAGGCTTTCCCAGATCTCGAGTACCACGTCCAACCACTGTCGCTGGACCGCTTTGGGGAGCCACTCCATCGATTCCCTGCGATCACGACTTCGGTGTGCCACTTGCGCCCGCACTCGCGCGGGTCAATCCGAACGACGAGTCCGACCTGGTCGGACGCGCCGGTGATTCGTCCGAATTACCTGTCGGATCAGCGCGACCAGATCGTCGCCAGCAATGCGATTCGGCTGACGCGGCGCATCATGGGGATGCCTGCGATGGCTCGATATCAGCCAGAGGAGTTCAAGCCAGGGCCGAGCTTTCAATCGGAAGAGGATCTGGTGCGGGCGGCGGGCGAGATTGGCACCACCATTTTTCACCCGGTCGGCACGGCCAAGATGGGGCCGGATTCGGATCCGGGTGCTGTGGTGGATGGGCGGTTGCGAGTCCGGGGCGTTCAGGGTCTGAGGGTGATCGACGCATCCATCATGCCGTTCATCACTTCGGGCAATACCAACTCGCCCACGCTGATGATTGCGGAGCGGGGTGCGGAGATGGTGCTGGCGGATGCGGGTTGATGTTTCACGTGAAACAGTTCAGTCGGCCGGTCGACGCAGGACTGCTCGGCACGCGATCAATCTCAGGTTAAAAAATTGAGCGGGTGGTGCGGCCGCGGTGGCCGTTAATCGGCAGGCCTCTTGCTGTTCGAATGGCCGGGGTTGATTGATCGAGGTGTGATCTGTCCCGAAGCGGTGCCGCCCGTCGTCAGTCTTGATGGTGCTCTGTTTGCGGTGACCGGCTGAGTATCCCGTCACCCGTGCAGTGAGGCGGTCATCTGGCCCGAGTCCAAGCCCGCAGTTGAAGGGTGAGCCAGCCGCTGCTTGGCCAGTGCGCCACGGCAGTCGTGGGCAGTTCCTGTGCTGTGTTTGGGTAGTCGGTTTACGGCAGGCAATCAGGGCTGTTTCGCCAGGCACTGATTCGATTCGCCCACCCATGCGCGGTCGGTGAGACTTGAATACGCGGCGCGCGCTGTGTGACTTTGAATCGAGCAACCGGTTGGCGGCGGACCCTAATTGCGCGACGCCTGACGCCGCATGATCACGTCGAGTTTGCAGACTTGGCCTTGTTATTACCTCCTAGTCGACCCTAAGACCTGAGTTCTAGGGCATCAGTCTGAACTGCATCTGATGTTTCACGTGAAACAGCGCCTATAATTCGCCTCCCTTCTTCTGCTGGGTCGTTGAGCCATGCTCTTCCCGGAAGCCTTCGATGTGATTGTGGTGGGTGGTGGCCATGCCGGTACCGAGGCTGCGCTCGCTTCGGCCCGCATGGGTGCGCGCACACTCTTGCTGACGCACAACATCGAAACCCTCGGGCAGATGTCCTGCAACCCGTCGATTGGCGGGATCGGAAAGGGGCATCTGGTTAAAGAGGTGGACGCGCTGGGCGGTGCGATGGCCGCTGCCACCGACGAGGCGGGTATTCAGTTTCGGATTCTCAACTCCAGTAAAGGCCCGGCCGTCAGAGCCACCCGGGCGCAGGCCGATCGGGTGCTTTATCGAAAGGCGATCCGTACACGGCTCGAAAACCAGCCGAACCTATGGCTGTTTCAGCAAGCCGTTGATGACCTGATTCTTGAAGGCGATCGAGTCGCTGGTGCGATCACACAGATTGGTCTGGAATTTCGAGCCCGAGCTGTGGTGGTCACGGCCGGAACCTTCCTGAACGGGCTCATCCACATCGGTTTGAATCACCATTCTGCCGGCCGAGCGGGGGATCCGCCCGCCGTGTCGCTGGGTCAGCGACTCAAGGAGATGAAGCTCCCGCAGGGACGATTGAAGACCGGGACGCCACCCCGAATCGATGGCCGTTCGATCGATTTTTCCAAGCTTGAAGTTCAGCATGGCGATCTGGACCCGATTCCGGTGTTTTCTTTCCTGGGGCGTCCAGACCAACACCCGGAGCAATTGCCGTGCTGGGTGACCCACACCAATGAGCGGACACACGAAATCATTCGCTCGGGTCTCGATCGCTCTCCGATGTACACCGGGGTGATTGAGGGCGTTGGGCCGCGCTACTGTCCTTCAATCGAAGACAAGATCCATCGCTTTGCCCACAAGTCGGCTCATCAGATCTTCCTCGAACCGGAAGGTCTGACCACGCATGAGTTCTATCCGAACGGCGTTTCCACCAGCCTGCCATTCGATGTTCAGATCGAACTCGTCCGGTCGATGGTGGGCTTGGAGTCGGCGCACATCCTGCGGCCAGGCTATGCGATTGAGTACGACTACTATGATCCGCGCGGCCTGAAGGATTCGCTCGAGACACGCGCCATCAACGGCCTGTTCTTTGCCGGGCAAATCAACGGTACGACCGGATATGAGGAGGCCGCGGCCCAGGGTCTTCTCGCGGGTATCAATGCGGCGCTACAGGTTCAATCTCGGGATCCATGGTGCCCGCCACGCAGTGAGGCCTACCTGGGCGTGCTGGTGGATGACCTGATCACACGGGGTGTTTCCGAACCGTATCGGATGTTCACCAGCCGGGCAGAGTACCGACTGAGTCTGCGCGAGGACAATGCTGACCTGCGACTCACCGAGCAGGGCAGAGCTTTGGGATGCGTGGATGACGCGCGATGGGCGGCTTTCTGTCGAAAGCGCGATTCGATTGAAGGCGAGCTTCAACGACTGCGCAGCACATGGGTCAATCCACGTGTGCTCGATGCAGCTCGAGCCACCGCGCTGCTGGGTGCACCGATCGAAAAGGAGTACTCACTGGCTGACCTGGTGCGTCGCCCTGAGTTGAAGTACAGCGCGCTGGTGCAGGCCTTGGGGGAGGGCATCTCTGATCCTGAGGTTGCCGAGCAGGTTGAGATTCAACTCAAGTACCAGGGCTATATCGAACGTCAGCAGGCTGAGGTCGAGCGCCAGGCCAATCAAGCGCATCAGAAGATTCCCGATGACATGCGATACGAGGATGTCGCAGGCCTCTCATTTGAGGTGCGCCAGCGGCTGAGTCAGCACCGTCCCCAGACAGTGGGTCAGGCGTCGCGGATCCAGGGCATCACGCCAGCCGCCATTTCGCTGCTCCTGATTCACCTCAAGCGTCTGCGGGCGGGCGCTGCCCGGGACGCGGCCTGACCCATGGTGCAGTCGGCATTGTCGCTTTCGGAGTCGCTCGAAGACCTCCTCCATGAGGGGGCGAAAGCCCTTGGGCTCGAACTCGATTCAGGCTGTGAGGGCAGGCTGCTCGCCTATCTCAAGCTGATGATCAAGTGGAATGCGGTCTTCAATCTCACCGCGATTCGAGACCCTCGGCAGATGTTGATCCAGCATCTGCTCGATTCACTTTCGGTGATCCCGGTGCTGCGACGCCACCTTGATCTAGACCATGCGCAACTGGCCGATGTCGGCTCCGGAGCGGGTCTGCCCGGCCTACCGATCGCCATGGTGTGCCCATCTGCCCGGCTTGTATCAGTTGAACCCGTTGGCAAGAAAGCGGCCTTCCAGAGGCAGGTTTGCGCAGAGTTTGCGCTCACTAACGTCGAGATTGTTGCAGGTCGTGTCGAGTCGCTGGATCGTCCAGTCGATCTGGTGACCTGCCGGGCTTTTGCCTCGCTGGCTGACTTTGCAAAGGGGTCGTCCGGCCTGATTCGCCCCGGCACCGTGCTGGCCGCACTCAAAGGGCAGGGGGCTGAGATCGACGTCGAATGCAAGGCCTTGCCCCCCGAATGCCAGATCGAGATCGAGCCGCTGCATGTCCCGTACCTCCCGGCCCAACGGCATCTGGTCCTGATCCGGAACGCCCCAGCTCGTCATTCCTGAACCCGACTCGCCAAACAACCGAACAGACGGAGCCGCCCAACGTGGCCAAGATATTCGCGATCGCCAACCAGAAAGGCGGCGTCGGCAAGACCACGACAGCCGTGAACCTGGCCGCCGCTCTGGCCAAACTCGGGCAGCGTGTGCTGCTGATCGACCTCGACCCGCAGGGCAATGCGACGATGGGCAGCGGGATCGACAAACGCTCGATCAGACGCAGCGTCTACCAGGTCCTGATCGGCATGTCCGACATTGCCGAGGCGCGAGTCCGATCGGAAGCAGGCGGCTACGACGTTCTGCCCGCAAACCGTGAGCTCGCCGGCGCCGAGATTGAACTGGTTGATTTCGAGGAACGCGAGACCCGGCTGAAGGATGCCATCCACGCGGTCGATGCCGACTATGACTTCGTTCTGATCGATGCCCCGCCCGCCCTGTCGCTGCTGACCCTGAATGGCTTGTGTGCGGCCCATGGGGTCGTCATTCCGATGCAGTGCGAGTACTACGCGCTGGAAGGCCTGTCGGATCTGGTCGCGACGATCAAGACCGTGCATGCCAACCTCAACACCAACCTGAAAGTGATCGGCTTGCTCAGGGTGATGTACGACCCGCGCATGACCTTGTCTCAGCAGGTGTCGGCACAACTCGAGCAGCACTTTGGCGACAAGGTCTTCAAGGCGGTCATCCCCCGAAACATCCGGCTGGCCGAGGCGCCCAGTCACGGGCTGCCCGGCGTCATCTTTGACCCGGAGTCAAAGGGTGCAAAGGCCTATGTCGAATTCGGTGCCGAGATGATCCGGCGCATCAGCGCCCTCTGACCGCTGGGTCCATCCGTTCCCGTCTCGCGTCACAACCCCACCCGCGTCGCCCCGCTCAGGAAAGCCCCGGACATGAATGCAAAAAAACCCAAAGGCCTGGGCCGTGGCCTGGAAGCCCTGCTTGGCCAGGATCGCAGCGCAGCCTCGGTCTCCGAGTCGACCCCGGGCGCGCCCAGCCTGCTGCCGGTGACGCGCCTGCAGGCCGGGCGCTACCAGCCCAGAAGTCGCATGGACGAAACCGCCTTGCAGGAACTGTCCGCCTCGATTCGACAGCACGGCATGATGCAGCCGATCGTGGTCAGGCCGATCGGGTCGGACCGATACGAGATCATTGCCGGGGAGCGACGGTTCAGGGCCGCCAAGCTGGCTGAACTCGAAGAGGTGCCAGTGATCGTCCGCGAAGTGAGCGACGAAAACGCGCTGGCCATGGCGCTGATCGAAAACATCCAGCGCGAAGACCTCAATCCGCTCGAAGAGGCCCAGGCGATTCGCCGCCTCCTGGACGAATTCAGCTACACGCACGAGCAGGCATCCGAGGCGATCGGCCGTTCGCGCAGCGCAACCAGCAACCTCCTGCGACTGCTGAATCTCGCCCATCCGGTACAGACCATGCTCTTGGCGGGCGATCTCGAGATGGGTCATGCCCGCGCACTGCTCATGCTCGAGCGCGCGCAGCAGATCCTCGCGGCCAATCAGGTGGTCGACAAGCGATTGTCCGTGCGTGAAACCGAAAAACGGGTCGCCCAGTTACAGGCGCAGGCTCAGGACGCCGGTTCAAGCAGAGCAACCAAGCGCGCCGCATCCCAGGATGTCGACCTGCTGCGCTTGCAGGAGCAGATTGCCCAGCATCTGCAGGCCGTGGTCGAGTTGTCCGCCAATGCCCGTGGCAAAGGCCGTCTGGTGATTCGATTCGACTCGGTTGAACAGTTCGAGGGCATTCGCTCGAGTCTCGGACTGGCCGAGGATCGGCTGGCCGACTGACCCGGCGCAGCGAAGGAAAACCGCTCAGACCCGTCAGTCAGATCCCGGTGGCTTTGCGCAGGAAGTCGAATCGGTCGATCGACTTGACCGACACCTCCCGAACTTCACCGCCTTTGAGCAGGCGCAGCGGAATGTTTGCGCCAGCAGGTCCGACCTTCCAGACCTTGCGGTAGAAATCGGCCTGTTCTCCGATACGGTCCCCGGCGACGCCCACGACGATGTCGCCGACATTGACCCCGGCATTTTCGGCTGGGCCATTGCGTGCCAGGCGGGTCACCATCAGGTTTCCACGAACGTCTTCGGTGGTCATGCCCAGCCAGGGTTGTGCGCCGGCCGAGCGTCGGCCATTGGCCAGCAGATCGGCCAGAATGGGCTTGAGCAGGTTGACCGGCACGAACAGATTGCCCGGCACGCCCTTCTGACTTTGCGAAGCATCATTCACGATCAGTGAGCCGACCCCGACCAGGGTTCCGTCGGCCGTGATCAGGGCCGCGCCACTCCAGTTGTTGACCGGCGGGAAGGTGTAGATCGGACGCTCGATCAGGTATTCCCAGCCGGCCGCAAACGGCTTGCGCGAGAGCACAAAGATCTCGGTGGCCTCCGGCTCGCCGTGGCCCAGGGTGAGCACCTTCTGCTTCTCGGCCACCGCGTCGGAATCCCCCAGGGGCAATGGCTTGCCATCCAATGGCACGGCAGTGCGAACAAGCCCGAAGCCGGTGGCATGGTCATAACCGGCGACAGAAGCTGGAATGCGCTTGCCTGAAGCGGTTGTGACCATCACCGAATCGGCTTCGAGGGTCACGTAGCCGATGGTCAGGACCGTGCGTGCATCCAGCATGATGCCGGTGCCAACCCGATCCGGCCCGAGCGTCTGCGCTGAGCTGGCATCTTCAGGAACACGGGCATTGACCCGAACGATGCCGGTGTTGAACCGCTGCAGATCAGCCGAAGCGGCTCGGGGCGCCGTGGCGGGTGCAGCGACTTGCGCCAGTGCCGGGCTCATCCCGAGGGCCAACTGCAATGCCAGCGCGGCCAAGGTGTGTCGCTGCGTCATGTTGCTTCTCCTGATGCGGTATCGACCGATTCTTCAGCCATGTGTCGCAAAACGCAAGTCGATGGCGTCTTCAATTCCGGGTCCAGACGCCTGTGCAGGCCGATGTTGCGTTGCATCTATGACAGACCCTGCTTTGACCGGCGGCCCTGAGCGCCCTATACTTAGCAGTCTTTGCTTGCCGTGCTTCCTGTTTGCGAGCTTACGGATGTTCGTCGCAGTCGGGTTGCAGGTCGCCACAGTCGCAGTTCTGGCCTTGATCGCCGGGCTGTTTTTCGACTGGACCAACGCCGGTTTTCTGGTGTTGGGCGGCTTGGCGGCAATCATCCCGAACAGCCTGTTCGCATTGCGACTGGCAATTCACCGCGGAAGATCCGCCGAGTCGTACCCGGCGGTGTTCTTTCTGGGCGAATTCGCCAAGATTGGCCTGACGATCGCGCTGATTGCGCTGGTGGTCAGGATGGTCGAGTCCTTGAACTGGCTGCCGATGCTCATCGGGTTGATTGCGGCATTGAAGGCACCGTTGTTTGCGCTCGCGATTGTTCGCGAACCGCAAAGCAGTATGAAAGACCGCAGCACCCGCAGTACCCCCTGATCCTATAGACCAAGTAACCAACCGACTCACTGGGCACGCTAAATGGCTGACGCAACGAGCGCTGACGCGGCACACGGACACGCACCCACTGCGTCCGAGTACATCGTGCATCACCTGCAGCACTTCAACACGTCAGGTCATCCCCAGAAAAACGTCGTTGATTTCTCGATCATCAACCTCGACACCGTGTTCTGGTCGGTGCTGATGGCGCTGATCGCGGGTTTTGTCATGTACCGCGCGGCGCGGGCAGTCAAGCCAGGCGTCCCCAACCGATTCGTCGGCGCAATTGAGTCGCTGATCGAGTTCGTCCATGAGCAGGCCCGCTCGATCGTCAAGGGCGATCTCACCTACATCGCCCCGCTGGCCCTGGTCTCGTTCGTGTGGATCTTCCTCATGAACAGCATGGACTTCATCCCCCTGGACCTGCTGCCCAAGGCCTGGGAGTACTTTCACCATGCAACCGGCCGCGACCCGCATGACGCCTACCTGCGCGTCGTCCCGACTGCCGATCTGAACGCTACCCTGGCGATGTCGATCGTCGTGCTGTTCGCCTCGATCTACTACGGCATCAAGATCAAGGGCGGCGGCGGCTTCGTGCATGAACTGTTTTCGGCCCCCTTCGGTGCCAAGTGGTTCCTGGCGCCCTTCAATTTCCTGCTGCAGCTGATCGAATACGCCGCCAAGACCGTCTCGCTCGGCATGCGACTGTTCGGCAACATGTTTGCCGGCGAACTCGTGTTCATGCTGATCGCGATGCTGGGTGCAACCGCAACCTGGTGGGGCTTCGGAATGCACTTCGTGGCCGGCCTGGGCTGGGCGATCTTCCACATCCTGATCGTCGCGCTGCAGGCATTCATCTTCATGATGCTCACCCTGGTCTATATCGGACAGGCTCACGAACATCACTGATCCGGCCCGCGGGTGGATTTCGCATCACACGTCTGAATTTCGCAGTTTCTTCTTCAACAACCGGTCCAATTCAATTCGGTCCAACCTCAAGGAGTCGTCATGACCAACGTTGCATTCGTCGCGATCGCCGCCGGCCTCATCATCGGCCTGGGAGCCCTCGGTGCCTGTATCGGTATCGCCATGATGGGCGGTAAGTACCTCGAAGCCGCCGCTCGGCAGCCCGAACTGATGGACAAGCTGCAGACCAAGATGTTCCTGCTGGCCGGTCTGATCGACGCAGCCTTCCTGATCGGTGTCGGTATCGCGATGATGTTCGCGTTCGCCAACCCCTTCAAGTGATCCAGGGTTTCACCCGAGCCATGTCCATTTCGGACAGGTTTCCCCTGGTCCCCTTCGGAGGTAACAGGTCGTGAACATCAACGCGACGCTTTTCGTCCAGATCGCCGTCTTCCTGGCGCTCTGGTGGTTTACAGCAACGTACGTCTGGCCGCCGATCACCAAGGCACTTGACGAGCGCAGCAAGCGCATTGCCGATGGCCTCGCGGCTGCTGACAAGGCGAAGTCCGATCTCGCAGCCGCAGAGCGGCGAGTCGAAGCCGAGATCAAGCAGGCTCGTGACAGCGCCGCAGAAGTTCGCGCGGCCGGTGAGAAGCAGGCAGCGCATCTGGTCGAGGAAGCTCGGGCGGAAGCCGCACGCATCGTCAACGATGCGCGCAAGGCCGCCGAGGCCGAAGCCACGCTGGCAGCGCAGCGCGCCAAGGACCAACTGCGTGAGCAGGTGGCGACCCTGGCCGTCTCGGGTGCCGAGCGGATTCTGCGCCGCGAAATCGACGCAAACCGTCACGCTGAACTGCTGTCCGGCCTGAAAGCCGAACTGCGCTAGGACCTGACCCGCCATGGCTGAACTGCTCACCATCGCCAGGCCCTATGCCGAGGCCGCCTTCCGAATGGCCCGGGATAGCAATACCCTGGGCCCGTGGTCTGACGCATTGTCGCGTCTGGCGCAGGTCGCCCACAACGACGCCGCGCGCGACGTGCTGGGCAATCCCAGGCTGTCGGCCAGCCAGATCGGCTCGCTCATTGCAGATGTGGCGGGTGCGCTCTCGCCCGAGCAGCACAACTTCGTGCAATTGCTCGCCCGCAACGAGCGGCTGTCGGTGCTGCCCGAAATCGTTGAGCACTTCGAGGCGCTCAAGAATGCCCATGAGGGCGTGCTCGATGCGCACATCGGGTCAGCCTACCCGCTGTCGGATCAGCAGGTCGCCGAAGTGCTGGCAACCCTCGAAGGCAAATATGGCCGCAAGGTCAAGGCCACGGTCAGCGTCGATCCCGACCTGATTGGTGGTATCTCGATTCGCATTGGTGACGAGGTGATCGACACCTCGGTGCGCGGCAAGCTCGCGCAGCTCGCCGATGCACTGATGAACTAAGTCGCGCTGAAAGTCTCAGGAGAAACGCATGCAGCTCAATCCGGCCGAAATCAGCGAACTGCTGAAGTCCAAGATCCAGAACCTGGATGTCGCGGCAGATGCGCGCAACCAGGGTACGGTCGTGTCCGTCACCGACGGCATCTGCCGCATCCACGGCCTGTCCGATGTGATGCAGGGCGAGATGATCGAATTCCCCGGCAACACCTTCGGCCTGGCCCTGAACCTCGAGCGCGACTCGGTGGGCGCCGTGGTCCTGGGCGAGTACGAGCACATCTCCGAAGGCGCGGTCGTCAAGTCGACCGGCAAGATTCTGTCGGTGCCGGTCGGCCCCGAACTGCTGGGCCGCGTGGTGAATTCGCTGGGCGAGCCGATTGACGGCAAGGGCCCGATCAACGCGAAGATGACCGACATCATCGAGAAAGTCGCTCCGGGCGTGATCGCACGGAAGTCGGTTTCGCAACCGGTCCAGACCGGCCTGAAGGCCATCGACGCCATGGTGCCGATCGGCCGCGGCCAGCGCGAGCTGATCATTGGCGACCGCCAGACCGGCAAGACCGCGGTGGCTGTCGACACCATCATCAACCAGAAGGGCAAGGGCGTGACCTGCGTCTACGTCGCGATCGGCCAGAAGGCCTCGACCGTGGCGAACGTTGTGCGCAAGCTCGAGGAACTCGGCGCGATGGCCTACACCATCGTCGTCGCCTCGACCGCCTCCGAATCGGCCGCAATGCAGTACATCGCCGCCTATTCGGGCTGCACCATGGGTGAGTACTTCCGCGATCGCGGCGAAGACGCGCTCATCATTTACGACGACCTGTCCAAGCAGGCCGTGGCCTACCGTCAGGTGTCGCTGCTGCTGCGCCGCCCGCCCGGCCGTGAAGCCTATCCCGGCGACGTCTTTTATCTCCACTCGCGTCTGCTCGAGCGTGCTGCTCGCGTCAACGAGGAGTACGTCGAGAAGTTCACCAACGGCGCCGTCAAGGGCAAGACCGGATCGCTGACCGCGCTGCCGATCATCGAGACCCAGGCCGGTGACGTGTCCGCCTTCGTGCCGACCAATGTGATCTCGATCACTGACGGACAGATCTTCCTCGAGACCGACCTCTTCAACTCCGGTATCCGTCCCGCCATTAACGCGGGTATTTCGGTGTCCCGAGTCGGCGGCGCCGCCCAGACCAAGGTCGTCAAGAAGCTGTCGGGCGGTATCCGGACCGACCTCGCCCAATACCGCGAACTGGCCGCGTTTGCACAGTTCGCATCCGACCTCGATGACTCCACCCGTCGTCAGCTCGAGCGTGGCCGTCGCACGGTCGAGATCCTGAAGCAGCCGCAGTACCAGCCGCTCCAGGTCTGGCAGCTGGCTGTGTCCCTGTACGCCGTCACCCGTGGCTACACCGACGACCTGCCGGTCGAAAAAGTGTTGAGCTTCGAGTCGGCCTTGCACGATCACATCAAGAACCAGCATCCGAAGTGGGTCGAGAGCGTCGAGACCACCAAGGACCTGTCGGCCGATGATGAGAACGCATTGAAGTCGGTGATCGAATCGTTCAAGAAGACCGGCGCGTACTGATCCGCCCGGACTGAACCTGACCGACCGAAACCGACTCACGTCACAGGACACCCGCTGCGATGGCTGGCTCCAGAGAGATCCGCAACAAGATCAAGAGCGTTCAAAACACGCGCAAGATCACCAAGGCGATGGAAATGGTCGCCGCATCCAAGATGCGCAAGGCGCAGGACCGGATGCGGCATGCCCGCCCGTATGCCGACAAGCTGCGCAACATCGCAGCTCACCTGGCCAACGCCAACCCGGAATACCGCCATCCCTTCCTCGTGAAGCGCGAGGGTCTCAAGGCGGTGGGAGTCATTCTCATCACCACCGATAAGGGCCTTTGCGGTGGCTTGAACACCAATATCCTGCGGATGCTGACCCAGCGCATGCGCGAGATCGAAGGCCAGGGTGCACGCCTGCAGATCACCGCCATCGGCAACAAGGGTCTGGGCTTCATGCAGCGGATCAATGCCAAGGTCGTCTCGCATGTGGTGCACCTGGGTGACACCCCGCACCTCGAGAAGCTGATCGGACCGGTCAAGGTCCAGCTCGACGCCTATGCCAATGGCGAGATCGATGCGGTCTACATCGCCTACAACCGCTTCATCAACACCATGAAGCAGGAGCCGGTGATCGAGCAGCTGCTGCCGCTTGATCCCTCGCACATGCAAGAGACTTCCCGGGAGTATTCCTGGGACTACCTCTATGAGCCGGATGCACAGACCGTCCTGGATGAACTGCTGCTGCGTTATGTCGAAGCACTGATCTACCAGGGTGTGGCCGAGAACATGGCATCCGAACAGTCCGCACGGATGGTCGCCATGAAATCCGCGTCCGACAATGCCAAGAAGGTCATCGGCGACCTGCAGCTGTCGTACAACAAGGCCCGGCAGGCCGCCATTACCAAAGAACTCAGCGAGATCGTCAGCGGCGCCGCTGCGGTCTGATACCGACACTCATTCAAGCGAATCAACGAGGTTCCGACATGCAACAAGGCCAGATCGTTCAGTGCATCGGCGCGGTTGTCGACATTCAGTTTCCCCGCGACTCAATGCCTAAAGTCTATGACGCACTGGTGCTTGCCGACGCAGGCAACAGCCTTGCCGAAAAAGGACTGACCTTCGAGGTGCAGCAGCAGCTCGGCGACGGCGTGGTCCGCACGATCGCGCTGGGGGCGTCAGACGGCCTGCGCCGCGGCATGCCGATCACCAACACCGGTGCAGGCATCTCGGTGCCGGTCGGCGAAGCCACGCTGGGCCGCATCATGGACGTGCTGGGTCGGCCGATCGATGAAGCCGGTCCGATCAAGACTGAAGAGCGTCGTGCCATCCACCAGGCTGCGCCGAAATTCGCCGACCTCTCCCCGTCCGTCGAACTCCTGCCCACCGGCATCAAGGTGATCGACCTGGTCTGCCCGTTCGCCAAAGGCGGCAAGATCGGTCTGTTCGGCGGCGCCGGTGTCGGCAAGACCGTGAACATGATGGAACTGATCAACAACATCGCGAAGCAGTATTCGGGCTACTCGGTGTTCGCAGGCGTGGGTGAGCGCACCCGTGAGGGCAATGACTTCTACCATGAGATGGAAGAGTCGAACGTGCTCGACAAGGTCGCCATGGTCT
The DNA here is from genome assembly GCA_903923345.1 of uncultured Burkholderiales bacterium. Taxonomy (GTDB): domain Bacteria; phylum Pseudomonadota; class Gammaproteobacteria; order Burkholderiales; family Burkholderiaceae_E; genus UBA4615. The sequence goes on from CAIXXI010000064.1 coordinate 17,041, forward strand.
TCGGCCAGATGAACGAGCCTCCGGGCAACCGTCTGCGCGTGGCACTGACCGGCCTCACCATGGCCGAGCGTTTCCGCGATGAGGGCAAGGACATCCTGTTCTTCGTCGACAACATCTACCGCTACACCCTGGCCGGAACCGAAGTCTCGGCGCTGCTGGGCCGGATGCCTTCGGCTGTGGGCTATCAGCCGACGCTGGCTGAAGAGATGGGCCGCCTGCAGGAGCGCATCACCTCGACCAAGACCGGCTCGATCACCTCGATTCAGGCGGTGTACGTGCCTGCGGACGACCTGACCGACCCGTCGCCCGCAACCACCTTCGCCCACCTGGACGCAACCGTCGTGCTGTCGCGTGACATCGCAGCGCTGGGTATCTACCCCGCGGTCGACCCGCTCGACTCCACCTCGCGTCAGGTGGACCCGAACATCATCGGCGAAGAGCACTACACCATTACCCGTCGCGTGCAGTCGACCCTGCAGCGCTACAAGGAACTGCGCGACATCATCGCGATTCTGGGCATGGACGAACTCTCGCCCGAAGACAAACTCGCAGTGGCGCGGGCTCGCAAGATCCAGCGTTTCCTGTCGCAGCCATTCCATGTGGCCGAAGTGTTCACCGGCTCGCCGGGCAAGTTCGTGCCGCTCAACGAGACCCTGCGCGGCTTCAAGATGATCGTCGACGGCGAGTGCGATGCACTGCCCGAGCAGGCCTTCTACATGGTCGGCACCATCGACGAGGCCTTCGAGAAGGCCAAGACCCTGAAGTGATCGTTCAAGCGATCCTGCCAGTCCGGCGCGACGCGCGCCGGACCCATGACGGCCAGTCGAGGAACCCCGCATCATGAGCACCCTGCACGTCGACGTTGTGAGCGCAGAAGAATCGATCTTCGAAGGCGAGGCCGAGTTCGTGGTCCTGCCGGGCGAGTCGGGCGAACTGGGAATTTTCCCGCAGCACACCCCGCTGATCACCCGGATCCGTCCCGGTGCAGTGCGTATCAAGCCGGTCGGCAAGAGCGAAGAGCTCGTCTTCGTTGCCGGCGGCATCCTTGAAGTGCAGCCGCATCGCGTGACCGTGCTGGCCGACACCGCCATTCGTGGCCATGATCTGGATGAGGCCAAGGCCGAAGAGGCCCGCAAGAAGGCCGAAGAGGCGCTCGCCAATCGCAGCGCCGACGTTGACTACGCCAAGGCTCAGGCCGAACTGGCCGAAGCTATCGCCCAGATCCAGGCCATCCGCAAATTGCGCGGAAAGTAGTGACGGCGGTTCGAGCGGCGCA
>CAIXXI010000065.1 GCA_903923345.1 uncultured Burkholderiales bacterium
CGAGGCGCCGCAGCACATAGACGCCGACGGCGTGCTGCACCGATTCAGCAGCAACGGAAAGCCAGGCGACACGGCAGGCTGGTATGTGCTGCACCTGGACGGCATTCCCGCCGGTGCTTTCGGCTGTTGGCGCACAGGCTTTCAGCAAGACTGGCGGGCCGACATTGGCCGCGAAACCACTGACCACGAAGACCGGCAATGGCGGGAGAGGCTGGCCGCCATCCGGCGGCAGCGAGGGGAGCAAGAAGAGGCGGACAACGAGCAGGCAGCAAAACGGGCAGTGGCAATGTGGGACGCGGCCCAGCCAGCCACCGCCGATCATCTGTACCTAAGTCGCAAGGGCATCAGGCCGCATGGCGTGAAGGTCAGCTCCGATGGCTGGCTGCTGGTGCCGATGCTCGATGCGGCGGGCAAGTTATGGAATCTGGAGCGCATTGCCCCCGTAAAGCCTGCGGACGGCGGGCCCGATAAGAAGGGGCTGATGCACGGCAGGCGCAAGGCCTGCTGGTTCGCCTTGGGTGAGCTGGAAGGGGCCAGCGCAGTCTGTATTGCCGAGGGCTTTGCAACCGGGGCCAGCATCCATGAGGCAACCGGCCTGCCCGTGGCGGTCGCGCTCAATGCCGGGAATCTTGAACCGGTAGCGAAGACACTACGCGGCAAGCACAGCTCCCTGCCGATCATTGTCTGCGGCGACGACGACCACCTCACCAAAGGCAACCCGGGCAAAGCGAAGGCGACCGAGGCCGCGCTGGCCGTTGGCGGCGTTGCGGTGTTTCCGATCTTCAGCGGCGACAGGCCAGACGGGGCCACCGACTTCAACGACTTGCACCAGGCCGAGGGACCGGGGGCTGTAGAGCGCATCGTGAGCGCGGCAGTGCCTGCACCCCACCCAGACGGCGACAGCGCATCTGAGGGCGTGCAGAGCAGTCCTGTTGGCTTCCCGGCCGCAGACCGCAGGCCCTGCTACACGGTGATTGATGACTGGATGGAGCTGTCGGGGCGCAAGGTACGGCCAGGGGTTTACCACTGCCAAGCGACCGACGATGCACCGGTTGAAGACTGGATCTGTTCGCCGCTCCATATCGACGCGACAACCCATGACGGCCAATCGAGCAATTTTGGTCGGCTACTGCGCTTCAGAAATTCGCTTGGCAAGTGGCGTGAATGGGCCATGCCAATGGAAATGTTGGCGGGCGACGGAACCGCACTGCGAGCCGAGTTGCTAGCCATGGGCGTTGAGATTGCGCCAGCCCGTAAGGCGCGGGACTTGATCGCCATGTACTTGCAGGGGCGCACCCCAGGCAAGCGTATTCACTGCGCTTTGCAGGTCGGCTGGTCTGGCGAGAGCTTCGTATTACCCGATCAGGTGTTCGGGCCGCCGGCCAGTTCAGTCATCTTCCAAAGCGGCGAGCGCGGGCATGAGGAGTACACCCAGGCAGGAACGCTGAAGGGGTGGATAGACGGGGTGTCGAGCAAGGCGCGGGGCAACCCGTTGCTGATGCTGTTCCTGTCGGCAGCATTCGCAGGGCCATTGCTCAAGCGCTGCAACGCCGAGAGCGGCGGCGTCCATGGGCGCGGCGACTCCTCCACAGGCAAGACCACAGCGCTGGAGGCTGCTGCATCTGTATGGGGCGGCGCGAACTACCGGCGCAGCTGGCACGCCACAAGCAACGGCATGGAGGGAGCGGCGGCGCTTTTCAATGACGGACTGCTGGCGCTCGATGAGATCAGCGAGTGCGATCCAAGGGAGGTGGGAAAGATCGTCTACGCACTGGGCAATGGGCGTGGCAAGCAACGAGCAGGGCGCACCGGAGCGGCAAGGGGAGTAGTCCGCTGGCGCGTGATGGTGCTATCGACTGGCGAACGCACCATCGAGGCAACGATGGCCGAGGGCGGCTATCGAGCGAAGGCCGGGCAAGGCGTTCGGATGTTGGATCTGCCCTTTGCTCGAAAGTACGGTGCATGGGATGACCTTCACGGCGCTCGATCTGCCGCAGCATTCTCGGACTCGATCAAGCGAGCGGCAGGTGCGCACCATGGCATTGCCGGACGCGCTTTCCTCGAGAGGTTGACGCGCGAGACAGACGACCTGGGCGCCAAGCACGAGCTGATCAAGTCA
>CAIXXI010000066.1 GCA_903923345.1 uncultured Burkholderiales bacterium
GGCAATCTGTATCACCTGAATGCCGAAGAAGAGCCCGAGAACGCTGACTACCCCAAGGACCCCAACTTCAGGAAGCGGTTTGGTCCTCGCGGCGTGATCCACAGCTTCGCAGACGGCCGCATCACCGACACCGGCCCGCTGACCAAGAAGCGCATGGAGACGATCGACGACGAAGTGCTCGTCAAATCGCTGGACTTCATGCAGCGCGCAGCTTCGGCCAACAAGCCCTTCTTCATGTGGTGGAACTCCACCCGGATGCACATCTTCACGCACCTGAAGAAGGAGTCTGAGGGCAAGACCGGTCTGGGCATCTATGCTGACGGCATGGTCGAGCACGACGGTCACGTCGGTCAGTTGCTGGCCAAGCTCAAGGAACTGGGCCTGGATGAAAACACCATTGTCATGTACTCGACCGACAACGGCGCCGAGACCTTCACCTGGCCCGATGGCGGCACCACCATGTTCCGCGGCGAAAAGAACACCAACTGGGAAGGCGGCTATCGTGTGCCCACGCTGATCCGCTGGCCCGGCGTCATCAAGCCCGGCACGGTCATCAATGACATCGGCGCCCATGAAGACATGCTGCCCACGCTGGTGGCAGCCGCCGGCAACGCAACCGCCGCGGCCGATCTCAAAAAGGGCATGAAGGTCGGCAACACAAACTACAAGGTTCACATCGACGGCTACGACCTGGGCCCTGCCCTGCGTGGCGAAGGCGCCTGGCCGCGACGCGAGTTTATTTACTGGACTGACGACGGCAGTGTCGCCGCCTTGCGGTATGACAACTGGAAGGTGACCTTCCTGATGCAGGAATCCGAGGGCATGAGTGTCTGGCAAAAGCCCTTTACCCAGCTGCGGGCTCCGCTGCTCACGAACCTGCGCATGGACCCCTTCGAGCGGGCTCAGGCTGAACATGCCATCGGTTACCAGCGCTGGTACCTGGAGCGCATGTACGCCATCGCTCCGGCGGGTGCCTATGTGGGTCAGTGGCTGCAAAGCTTCAAGGAGTTCCCGCCACGCCAGAAGCCGGGCAGCTTCAATCTGGACCGGGTGATGGAAGCGGTAACGAAGACCAATCAGTAATCGGTCGGGAAGTCTCAACAGAAAAGGGCGCCTGTGAAGGCGCCCTTTTTATTGCTGCGTGTGTTGGTGCTCGTGCAGGTACTCGTGTTGCTCAGGCTGTGCTCAGGGTTGAACCTGACTCCAGCCGGGTGCCGGATCGAAGCGGTTGATGCCGGTCACCCGAGTCGCAGTCTGCGGCCCGAGATCTCGCTCGAAGACCTTGCCATGGTGGTTGACCATGAAGCTCATGACGCCTGACTGCCCGTATTGCACCGGCCAGGCAATCAAGGCAAAGCCCTTACTCAGGCGAGCCCCGTCCTTGTAGCTGTGCGCACCACCGGCCGCATTGGGTCCTTGGGCGGTGAGAATGCGGTAGTTGTAACCGTGATAGCCGGTACCGGGCTTTTTCGGCACGAAGGCCGTGCCCAGAGGGCTGTCGGTGCCCAGCACAGGGTCCCAGATCAGACCGTCGCGCTTGCCCGGACTGCTGAGCAGCTTCTGCGCATATTCGGTGACGCCGTCGCCATTGCGGTCGGCAGAGGCATAGTCCCGTTGCGCATCGATGTAGGCCAGGCTCGCCTTGATGGCCGAGCGTTCGTTCGAGCCGATGCGTTGATTCAGAATGGCTTCACGACCACCGGCTGCATCGAAGGCCCACTGACCATTGCCTGACTGCTTCAGCGGAAGAGGCAAGGTCCAGGGCTGATTGCCCACGTGCAATTCGGCTCGCGTGCCATTGACCTTGACCTCGCGCTTCTGGGCCGCCTTCTCAAGGAACAAGAGGCGATCCTCGGCTGAGGCTTCATCCAGACCCATCAGGCGATAGGCCTGCTCGCCCACCACCTTGCGCAGCATCTCGGGATCGGTTGTGGCGATTGACTGGATCAGGGCATCCGTGGCCTGCGTCGGGGTGGCGTAGGAGGTCTGAGCCTGGGCCGCTGATGCCGTGAATCCGGCCATGACAAGCAGACTTGCAGCGAACGACACGGCTCGGGGCTGAACGCTCGCCGAGCTTTTCGACTTTTCCTGGGTGTTGATCATCTTCATGACTCCTGTGTCCTCAACGACCACGGCCGCCGTGGCCGCCGCCCATGCCGCCACCGCCGTGGCCACCGCCCATTCCGCCGCCACCCATGCCGCCACGCCCCCCTGCTGGCGCAGCCTGCGGACGTGCCGCCGGTGCTGCACTGGCCTGACCCATCGATGCACGGCTGGCCTGGCCTCTGGCCGCATCGGCCCGCGCAGCATCCGGATTGCGAATCCCGCTCATGGCGTTGCCACCGGCAGACCGATCACCGACTGAGCCGGGGAAATCACCGCGACCCCCGGCCGCTGCAGCGCGATCGCTTGCGCCACCGGCGCGATCAGCCACGGGAGCACGGTCTGCCACGCCACCCGCACGATCGGCGACTGCGCCGCCGGCCCGATTGGCGCCCGCAGCACCGCCCGCAGCACGACCGGTATCAACACCGCGCGACTGCATGACATCGTTCGCACGAGCACGATCGGCATCACGCCCATCGCCGGCATCCCTGCCCCGGTAAGCCTGTCGATCAGCCACACCATCACTGCCTCTCGCGCCGAATTGCTCGCGGCTGCGATTGTCTGCATACGGCACGTTGCCGCGTCGTTCCGGGTTGTGAACGAAGGTGTTGTTGGTGTTGCTGATCTGGCGGTTGATGTTGACGTTGTTGTAGCGATTGACGTTGATGTTGACGTTGCCGTAGCCCCAGTTGAATCCGCCCCAGCAGCTGTTGGAGATGCCGACGATCGCGGCGCCCCAGATCATGCCGGCTACGAAAGCGCCTCCAGTGGGCGGGTAGTAGTAGGGCGGCGGCGGCCAGTAAACCGGCGGATAAGACGGGTAGGCCCAGGTGCCATACACAACGGTGGGCTGATAGACCGGGACATAGATGACATCCGGCTTGGCCGGTTCGACCACGATCACCTGCTTGCTCGCCTCAGTCTTGACGGTGACGGTCTGCTGTTCGGTGGATTTCAGGCTGCCTGCCTCCTGAGCCTTGCGGCGCAGGTACTGAACCCGATCCATCACACGGCCCGGATCAGCCAGGAAGGCATCGCCCAATCGCTGAACATCCGCCGGGTGATCACCCATCATCGACAGCACCTGCGGGAAAGCCACCAGCGACTGCACTGAAGGCTCCCAAGGCTGGCCCTGTACCTGCTTGACGGCTGCATCGCCCTTCAGATCAGGGCGGGCCTTCGACCAGGCGGCGGCATCCTTGACATCCAGCGGATAGGTGCTGGCCATCAGGATCTGGGACAGCAGTGCATCCGGATACAGCGCGATCGGCGCCAGCATCTGATCGAGTTCCTCGTCCTTGAACACAGCGCTTTGAGCGTGCGCGGTCGAGGTCATCAGAAACAGCACTGCCAGCAACAGCGAGAAACCGCGTTCAAGCAGGCCACGGGCGCGGCGCTGCGAATGGGCAATCGACATCATTGAACTGACCTCTGCAAAGAATGGGTGTGAGTTCTACAGGGAGGGTCGTTCCGGCTTGATGACCGTCCGACCCGACCCGCCCCGCCTCAGAATCGGAATGTGGCGCCGATCGAGGGGCCGCTCAGGCTGAACTTGCGGAAGATTTCGTTGTTGTCGTCCTTCAGGCTCAGGTGGCGATAAGACAACACGACATCCCCCCAGCTAAAGGTGTAGGCAACGCCCAGCAGGGCCTGCCAGGTGAGCTTCGAGGTGCCCGCGCCGATATCGGCGTAATAGGGCATCGACCAGTTGTCGTCGAATCGATAACGCCCCCGCAGGCCGACGATGCCGTCGAAGGGATTGCGCGAGGCTTCGATCGATCCATTGCGGCCCAGCACCGGGGTGTTGTTCGGCAGCGTTACGGTTGCCGACAGGCTCCAGTCGAAATTGGCTTCCAGTCGGCCGAACCGGGCACCGGCAATCACATCAGCATGCAAGGCCGGGGTGTGCGAAATCGTGTAGCCACCCACCACGTTCCAGAGCGCCGTCTTGATCTTGGTCGTGGAACCGGTATCGAGCACCGCACCCGAGCCGAAGTTGGGCAGCAGGTTGCCGCCAACCGAGACGCCGGTCAGCACCGAGCCGGTGCCGGATGCCCGAATACCGATGTAATCGACCATCACCGACCAGGGGCCGCGGCGCGCCTCGCCGTTGAGCATCAGTGCGAAATTCAGCTTGGTCAGGTACTGATTCGGACCGATTTCGGTGTTGATCAGGCCATCGCCGATGCCCAGACCGCCACCGCCACCGCCAATTCCACCGCCACCGCCAATGCCCCCGCCCCCGCCGATACCGCCGGCCGGCAGCGGATACTGGATGTTCGCATTGATCGTCGGCAGCCAGATATACGGCGTCAGCGAGAAACGCCAGGTGTCAGTTGACCCGCCCCAGGGCGATGCGGCGGCGCTTGATTGCGCCTGAGCCGCCTGCGCGAAACCCATTGCGATAAGCCCTGCTGCCAGCGCAGCTCGAATCGTGATCACTTGAGACTCCTCTTTGTGTGGTTCTCCAACAGGCGGATCGTGCCACAGCATGGCAGGATGCGCGGTTTCAGCCTGTTCCGGATTGCCCTTCCGGGCAAACGCCCTCACCACTCCGACATCGAAGAGATGATCCTGATTTACCCGCGAACACACCTGGCCCATGCCTGAGGTCAGCAGGCCCCGCGCCTGGGCACACCGGTGCGCGCGCGCGCTGCGATGCGTCCTGTTCACCGCTGCCCTGATGGCGAGCTTGAATGCCCATGCGGTCGAGGCCGGCACGCCCTGGCGAGTGGCCATCCTGATGGCGGCTGACCCTGCGTTGCCGGCCATGCAGCAGCACGATCGGGCCTTGCGCGCGGCGCTGCAGGCAGCCGCGCCCAACGGTGTCACCTTCTTCACCGATTCGATCGACACCTATCGCTTCGATTACCGGCAGTTCGCAACTCAGTTCATCGAGTTGCAGCGCCGTAAATATCAAGGCCAGCAGATCGACCTGATCATCGGTGTGGGCGACCGCGCCATCGAAGCCGTCCGCGACCAGCGTGATGCGGTCTGGCCAGGCGCTCCGGTGGTACTGGCAGCCCTCGACGAGAAAGCGCTGGAGGGCACCCAGATCCCGAACGACATGGTTGCGGTGCGCTGGTCACTCGATATCGAGGGCACCTTGTCGCTGATTGAATCCCTGCAGCCGGATGCACGGCGCCTGATCGTCGTGGGTGGCAGTACCGATTTCGATCGTGCACTCAGTGAGCGGGTCGTGAACCGTGCCCGCGCCCGCTGGCAGACCGAATCGTGGAACACGCTGCCCATCAGCGAGCTGCGCGAACGCCTGTCGCGACTGGATACGTCAACCGCGGTGTTCTACACCACGATTTCACGCAGCGTGAACGGCGAGTCGATGTTTCCGGGCGTGGTGCTGGCCGAACTGACGGCTGCATCGAAGGCGCCGATCTATGGGCTGTACGACTCGTACTTCGGTCGGGGGCTGACCGCAGGCAGTGTGATCGACATCGAACGCAGTGGCCGCGAGGCCGCGCAGGCCGCCATTTCCATCCTCAGCGGCACGGCCGGCGCACCCAGGACACGCACGCAAGCCTTGACGCGATGCAGCGCCGACTATCGCCAGCTGCGCCAGTTCGAGCTGCCGCTGTCGGCACTGCCGCCCGACTGTGATCTGCGCAATCCGCCTCGAAACCTGTGGACCGAGTATCGGCAAACCGTGCTGGTGGCCGGCACCGTCTTGCTGCTGCAGGCCGTCACGATCGGCGCCCTGTTGCTGCAGCGGCGCTGGCGTCGCCGCGCCGAGGCTGATGCAGGTCAGCGTGGCATCGAACTGGCGCGTGCCATGCGCTTCGCAGCCATGGGCGAACTGACCGCGTCGATCGCGCATGAGATCAACCAGCCATTGGGGGCGATTCTGGCCAACGCCGATGCCGCCGACCTGATGCTGCGAAACGGCACGGCCAGCACGGAGGCGCTGGCCCAGATCCTCGCCGACATCCAGCGCCAGGACCTGCGCGCCACCGAGGTGATCCGCAGGCTTCGAAACCTGCTCGAAAAGCATGAGGTGGCTCAGTCGCCCATGGCGCTTCACACCGCGCTGCGCGATGCCCTGTCCCTGATCGAACCGGAGGCGCGTCGCCGGGACATCGATCTGGATGTCTCGCTGGAGGCCGCAGATGACCGGATTCTGGGCGATCCGGTGCAATTGCAGCAGGTGGCAGTCAACCTGGTCCTGAACGCGATGGATGCAATCGATCAGGCCGCGCCGCCCATCAGGCATCTGGGTGTTCGGACCCGCGATCGCGCCGACAGCATCGAGATCGAGATCAGCGACACCGGGGTGGGCATCGACCCGGCGCAGCGCGACGCGATCTTCGAGTCTTTCTACACGACCAAGCCGCACGGGATGGGACTCGGATTGCCGATCGTGCGCGCCATTGTCGGTGCCCATCTCGGATCCGTCCAATTGGCGCCTGCAGACACCGGTGGTACCGTCGCAACGGTGTCCCTCCCCCGTCGCATGAACCAGAATCTCTCGAACGAAGCGTCCAGACCCGAGGCTGCACGCGTTGACACGACTGCACCATGACCCCATTCGATCCTGAATCGATCATCCATCTGGTCGACGACGACGAAGCGATTCGCGTCGCCATCTCGCGCCTGCTCAGTGCTGCCGGGTTCAGTGTGCGCACCTACTCCTGTGCGGGCGAGTTCCTGATCGCATTCGATGAGGCCACGATCAGCGGATGCCTGATCCTGGACCTGCACCTGCCGGGGCCCGATGGCATGGCACTGTATGAGGCGCTCAGAAAGCGCGGCTTCGACCTGCCCACCTTGTTCCTGACTGGCCGAGGCGATATCGCCAGCAGCGTGCGGGCATTGAAGGCTGGAGCCAGTGATTTCCTGACCAAGCCGATTCGGGGCGAGGCCCTGATCGAAGCCATTCGAAATGCCTTGCTGGCCGACGAAACCAAGCGGGCCCAGCGCGAACTCCGAGCCGAGCTGACCACGCGATTCAAGCTGCTCAACGAACGCGAGCGCAAGGTGCTCGAGGGCATCCTTCGCGGCATGCTGAACAAGCAGATCGCCTCTGAGCTTGCGCTCAGCGAACGAACCATCAAGTCCGCCAGAGCGTCTGCGATGCACAAGCTCGACGTCAAGTCATTGCCCGAGCTGGCCCGGCTCGCACAGCAGTCCGGCCTGCTCCCCGGCAGTTCTGCAGCGGTCGGCTAACATCGCACCCATGCCCGAGTCCCCCATCCTGGCGCTGTCCCGGCTTGATCCGGTTGTGCTGCTCAGCCTTGCCGGCCTGTTCGGCCTGTTCATCGGCAGCTTTCTCAATGTGGTGATCCATCGTCTGCCCAAAATGATGGAAGCCGACTGGCAGGCTCAGGCGGCCGAACTGCGCGGTGAACCCGCCCCGGCGCGTGAACCCTTCAACCTGATGCACCCTCGATCGCGCTGCCCGCATTGCGGCACGCCGATCTCGGCCTGGCACAACATCCCGGTGATTTCGTGGCTGCTGCTGCGTGGCCGATGCGCGCACTGCTCGGCACCGATCTCGGTGCGCTACCCGCTGGTCGAACTCATCACCGGCCTGCTGGCACTGGCCGCAATGGCCCGATTCGGTGCGACTGCGGCCGGCCTGGGCGCGCTGATCGTGACCTTCACGCTGATTGCCCTGACCTGCATCGACCTGGACACGATGCTGCTGCCCGACGACCTCACCTTGCCCCTGCTGTGGCTGGGTCTGCTGTTCAACCTGTGGGGCGTGTTCGTGCCGATCGATCAGGCCGTGGTCGGCGCCATGCTGGGCTACGGTTGCCTGTGGTCCATCTACTGGATCTTCAAGCTGGTGACCGGCAAGGAAGGCATGGGCTACGGCGATTTCAAGCTGCTGGCAGCACTGGGCGCCTGGTTCGGATGGCAGGCCCTGCCCTCGATCATCCTGCTGGCCGCCGGCGTGGGTGCGGTGGTGGGCATCGGCCTGATGGTCTTTCGTCGCCATCGCAGCGATGTGCCGATTCCCTTCGGCCCCTACCTGGCCGGAGCCGGACTCCTCGCCCTGTATTTTGCAGAACCGATCAGCGCGCTGTTTCAGCCGGGTTGACCCGTCATGACGCAATCGTCACCTCGTACCCCTGTGATCGGCCTGACCGGCGGGATCGGCAGCGGCAAGAGCACAGCTGCCGACCTGCTGGTTGCCAAAGGGGGCGCGCTGGTCGACACCGATCAGATCGCCCATCTGCTCACCGCGCCAGGTGGTGCAGCCATCGCGCCGATCCGGGCGGCCTTCGGGGACAGCGTGATCGCGCCCGATGGCCGGATGGACCGCACCGCCATGCGCGCGCTGGCCTTTTCCGACCCGCAGGCCCGCAAGCGGCTCGAGGGCATCCTGCATCCGCTGATCCGTGAACAGACCGATGCCCAGGTGGCTGCGGCCATCGCAGCGGGCGCGCCGTATGTGCTGATCGCCGTGCCCCTGCTGATCGAGGGTGGTCGCTGGCAGGGTCGATACGACCGCATCCTGGTGGTCGATTGCCCCACGGAGGTCCAGATCGAGCGGGTCATGCGACGCAGTCAACTCGAACGCGCTCAGGTTGAGGCGATCATGGCCGCTCAGGCCACGCGGGAGCAGCGGCTCGCTGCAGCCACCGACGTCATCAACAACGCTGGAGCAGCTCAGGCGCTGCCTGGACAGATCGATGCAATCGATTCGCTTTACCGAAGTTTGTCAATACAGGTCGAATGATTCAGAATCGGCCGTGCACCGGACCTGTGCCGTGCGCCTCGCCGACCAGGACGACCCGCGTTGATCCTCTACGAATACCCGCTGAACGAACGGATCCGCACGCTGCTCAGGCTTGAAGACCTGTTCGCGCGCTTCGACCACTTCGCCTCGCAGTCCGGTGCGCTCGAACACCATGTCGCGCTGACCAGCCTGTTCGAGATTCTCGAAGTCGCCTCCCGCGCCGACCTCAAGTCCGATCTGCTGCAGGAGCTCGAGCGCCAGAAGCAATCGCTGGGCGCCTTTCGCGGCAATCCTCAGGTGTCAGCCGCAGCCCTTGACCAGGTTCTGGACCGCATCGATGCAGCCGCTCAGGATCTGGTGGCCACAACCGGAAAAACCGGGCAGCACATTCGGGACAACGAGTGGCTGATGAGCATCCGCAACCGCGTCGGAATCGCCGGCGGGACCTGCGAATTCGATCTGCCCTCGTACCATGCCTGGATGAATCGGGCTAACGAGAGCCGCCAGCAGGACATTGCCGGCTGGATCGCGCCCTTTCGGCCGCTGCGAAACAGCCTGGCCATCGTGCTGCAGTTGCTGCGCGAATCGGCCCATCACTCCATGGTGAGCACCCAGCAGGGCAGCTACCAGCAGGCACTCGGTGGACGCACCTTCCACATGCTGCAGATCCGCGTGGATCCGGCCACCGGCGCGATTCCCGAAATCTCGGCCAACAAATACATGCTCTGGATCCGCTTCACCGCCCAGGGTGGTGATCTGCGACCTCGACCCTTCGATGGCAGCGTCGAATTCGAGTTGTCGCTGTGCAACCTCTAAGGGGTCGGCCATGTCCGGTCCGATCGTCGACTGCCCGATCTGCAAGCGAAAAACCGAATTCTCGCCGTCCAACCGCTGGCGCCCCTTCTGTTCGGAGCGCTGCAAGATGATCGACATGGGCGCCTGGGCCAGCGGCAGCTACGCCATTGAAGGTGAGCTCAAGGACCTTCATCCCGACGACGACGGCGATCACGCCGTCCCGCTTCGCAGCTGATCGCCCGAGGCCGGATCAGGCCCAGGCGGCCCTCATGAGTGCCACACCGCTTGCCCCGGCTTCGCGAGCTGCAGGCAGGTCGCCGAGTTTCATGCCACCCAGGGCAAAAACCGGCAAGCGGCTCAAGCTCAGATGCTCAGCCAGCCCGTCCAAGCCCATCACCGCTGCGCCCGGATGGCTTTCGGTCGGTGCCACCGGGCCGAGCACCGCGAAATCGCACCCGGCCGATGCAGCCGCATTGAGGTCGGCGCGATCATGGCAAGACGCGCCAACCCAGGGCACGGCCGGACGTTCGCGCAGCCCGGCCAGATCGCGAGCGGTCAGGTGAACGCCGTCGGCCTGCTGCCAGCAGGACTGCGGATGACGGCTGCTCACGATCAGCTTCAGTGGCAGGCGGGACCGCAGGGCCATCAGCCGCTCGAAAAGCCGAGAAAAATCTTTTTCTGACAACTCGGGCTCGCGCAACTGCATCCAGACAGGCTGCGAGGCGGGCACCTCGTGCAGCAGCGCCTCGAGCGATCGCTCGAATGACTGCACACCGATCAGCGACGCACAGGAAATCCGGTAGATCGACGGCAGGGTGAGCCAGCGGATGGGCTGGATCGATGCGGGCAGCAGCGGCTGGACATCGAGTGACATCGGCGAGCGCCAGGCCAGTGCCTGGCCCTCACGGGACTCGGGCTCGCCCTGCCAGGCGCGCACCCGCCTGAAAAACAGCCGCACGGTGGCATGCGGATAGGTGTGGCCGACCACGATCCACGGGGTCGAGCTGACCTCGGTCAGACCCAGTTCCTCGTGCAATTCACGGGACATGGCCTGGGCGATGGTCTCGTCGGGCTCGACCTTGCCGCCGGGGAATTCCCAGTAGCCGGCATAAGGACGCCCTTCTGGCCGGCAGGCCAGCAAGACCTGACCATCCGGGCGCTCGATGACACCGACTGCGACATCGACGACGCGGGGCGTCGGATCGCTCATCGCCTCTCAGCGCGTCCCGGCAGCGGGTTTGCCGGCCTTGCCCGGTCGGGCTGGTTTGGCCCGGGCGGACTTGCTGGCCGATCGGGGCGATTTCGCCGGCACGTGGCTGCCGGCCCAGTCGCGTGCGAACTGCCAGGCCACACGGCCCGATCGCGAGCCCCGCTCGAGCGCCCAGCGCAAGGCGTCGCCGCGTGCGTCCTCGATCTGTTTGGCCGAACAACCGAAGTGGGTCAACCAGTGGCCCACCACGGTCAGGTAGTCGTCCTGCCGGAAGGGATAGAAATTCACCCACAGGCCGAAGCGCTCGGAGAGCGAAATTTTTTCTTCGGAGGTTTCGCCTGGATGGATCTCGCCGTCTTCGGTGTGCACCGCGGCAAGGTTCTCGCTCATCTTCTCAGGCATCAGGTGGCGGCGGTTGCTGGTCGCGTAGATCAGCACATTGTCCGAGGCTGCCGCGATCGAACCATCCAGTGCAACCTTCATTGCCTTGTAGCCGGCCTCGCCCTCTTCGAAGGACAGGTCATCGCAGAACACAATGAATTTTTCCGGACGCTCGGCCACCAGGTCGACGATGTCAGGCAGGTCGACCAGGTCGGCCTTATCGACCTCGATCAGTCGCAAGCCCTCATCGGCATGCGCATTCAGACAGGCCTTGATCAGCGAGGACTTCCCGGTGCCGCGCGAGCCGGTCAGCAGCACATTGTTGGCCGGGCGACCCTGCACGAACTGCCGGGTGTTGCGCTCGATCAGCCGCTTGGCCTCGTCGATGTTCTGCAGATCATCGAGCGAGATCGCCGAACGGTGTCGCACCGGCTGCAGCCAGGACTGCCAGCCCAGCCCACTGGAGCGCCTGCGCCAGCGAAAGGCGACGGCCGAATCCCAGTCGGGTTCGATCGCCTGGGGCAGGAGTGGCTCGAGGCGGTTGAGGACGGACAGGAACTGGTCGGCCAGTTGCTGCAGGCGATCGGGGTCGAGAGACATCGGCAACATCACAAAAAAGTGGGGATCAGGAGCGGTAGTCGGCGTTGATCGAGACGTAGTCGTGGGAGAGGTCGCAGGTCCAGACGGTGGTGGCGTGCGAGCCCCGGTTGAGCAGCACCCGCACCGTGATCTCGGCCTCTTTCATGACCCGTTGGCCGTCCTCTTCGCGATACGCCGGATTGCGCCCGCCCCGGGTCGCGACATGCACATCGCCCAGGTACAGGTCGATCTTCGTCTGATCGAGGTCATCGATGCCGGCATAGCCGACCGCGGCCAGAATGCGGCCAAGGTTCGGGTCGGATGCGAAAAAGGCGGTCTTCACCAGGGGCGAGTGGGCAATCGCGTAGGCCACGGCGGCGGCCTCGGCCGGGGTGCCTGCGCTCTCGACCTGGACGGTGATGAACTTGGTGGCGCCCTCGCCGTCGCGAACGATGGCCTGCGCCAGTTCCCGGGCGACCTCGATGATCGCGCCTCGAAGCGCCTGCGCTGCGGCGGCGGCTTCATTGTCGATCGTGAGCGCACCGGCGCCGGTGGCCACCAGCACGAAGGAATCGTTGGTCGAAGTGTCGCCATCGATGGTGATGCGATTGAAGCTGGCGTCGGCCGCCTCGCGCACCCATTGCTGCAAGAGCGCCTGCGGCACTTTGGCGTCGGTGGCCATGAAGCCGAGCATGGTCGCCATGTTCGGGCGGATCATGCCAGCCCCCTTGGCAATACCGGTCACCACTGCGGTGCGACCCTCGATGCTGACCGTGCGCGATGCCGCTTTGGGCAGAGTGTCGGTGGTCATGATCGACTCGGCTGCCGCGGCCCAGTTGTCGGATTTCAGGTCGGCAATCGCCTCGGGCAATCCGGCCACCAGACGGTCGACCGGCAGCGGCTCGAGGATCACGCCGGTCGAGAAGGGCAGCACCTGCGAGGGCGTGCATTCGAGCAGACGGGCCACCGCGTCACAGGTCTGGCGTGCTGCGGCCAATCCGGTCTCGCCGGTACCGGCATTGGCATTGCCGGTATTCACCACGAAGGCGCGAACGCCCTGGCCCGCAGCCAGATGCTCGCGGCAGACCTGAACCGGTGCCGCACAGAAGCGATTGCGCGTGAACACACCGGCCGCCGTCGCGCCGGGGGCCAATCGGGCGAGCAGGACGTCGCGCCGATTCGGCTTTCGGATCGCGGCACGTGCGGTGCCGAGTTCAAGGCCTGCAACCGGTGCGAGCCGGGCGGGATCGGGAGCGGACAAATTGACGGGCATCGCGGGTTCCTGAGCGAAGTGACAGGGCGGGATCGGGCGCGGGCAGCGCAGGCCGCGCGATTGTACTGCCGTGCGATGAAAGCCCTGCTCAGTCGAACAGGCTGTCGAGCCGCTTCTTGATGGTGTCGGCGATGTACAGCGCGATGGCCTGGATGGTCGAGGTCGGATTCACGCCACCCGAGGTCACGAAGACACTGCCATCGACAATGAACAGGTTCTTCACGTCGTGGCTACGGCCCCATTCATTGACCACCGACTGCTGGGGATCGGTCCCCATCCGGGCGGTGCCCATCAGGTGCCAGCCTGCATACAACAGGGGCGCCGTGCTCACCACGTCCCGCGCACCGGCGGTGCGCAGGGCGGTGGTCGCGGTGGACACCGCATGCTCGAGCATCCTGCGGCTGTTTTCGCTGAGCGTGTAGTCGATCTTCGGCGCCGGGATGCCATGGGCATCCTTGAGCACCGGGTCGAGAGTGACCGTGTTGTGCGCCTCGGGCAGGTCCTCGCAGATCCCGATGATCGCCATGCTGCGATCGAACAGCGAACGGAAGGCCTGATGGTGGCTCGCCCCCCAGGGAATCCGGCCCGAGGCCATGCCACCGAGTGCAGTCATCACTGGCCCCTGACCTCGGTTGATCTGCCATGAGTAGCCGCGCACGAAACCCCGCGAGCGATCGGTCTCATAGAACTCGTGGCTCCAGGTTCCGATCGGCGGACCACGGTAGCCATCGAGGGGCTCATCGAAAAAGCCCCGCACCATCGCGTAGGGATGGAACATCAGGTTGCGGCCGACCAGGCCACTCGAATTGGCCAGCCCGTTGGGAAAGCGCGATGAGGTCGAGTTGAGCAGGATGCGGGGCGTGCCGATCCCGTTGCAGGCCATGATCACGATCTCGGCCGGCTGGAACTGCTCCTGGCCGTTTGCGTCGTAGTAGATCGCGCCGGTGGCCATGCCGGCCTCATTGACGGTGATCTCGCGCACCCGGCAACGCGTGCGCAACTCGACGCGCTGACGAATCGCGGCCGGCCAATAGGTGATGTCGGTGCTCGCCTTGGCGCCCTGAGCGCAGCCGGCGATGCAGTGGCCCAGATTGATACAGGGCGCACGGCCTTCGTATTCCTGCGTGGCCATGGCGGTATCGGAAGGCCACCAGTGCCAGCCGAGCTGGTTCATCGCCCGACCGATCCGCTCGCCAGTGCGTCCCAGCGGCACCGGCGGCATGACTGCATCCTTGGGCGGATAAGCCGGGTCACCGGCCAGACCGGAGATCCCCATCATCCGGTCATTCAGGGCGAAATACGGCTCCAGCGTGGCGTAGTCGATCGGCCAGTCCGCCGCCACCCCGTCGAGGCTTCGGACGCGAAAGTCGGAGGGATGCAGCCGCGGAAAATGCCCTGCATAGAGGATGGTGCCGCCGCCCACGCCATTGAAGTTGGCAATCCGGATCGGCGTGTTGTCTTCGTTGATCGGATAGTCGCTCGCCAGTCCGCGGCGGTTCGGATTGACATGGAAGTCGCCGAGCTGGCGCTCCTCCCAGTCGCGGCCATTGCTCGGGTACTCGCCCGGCTTGACCCAGTCGCCCTGCTCCAGGCACAGGATGCGCATCCGGGTCTCGGCCAGACTCCAGGCCACGGCTGCGCCTGAAGCGCCGGCGCCGATGATCAGCACATCGACTGGCTCGTTCTTGAAGGACTCGTTCGAACTCATTCCTGCATCCTGATGGGCGTTCAGGCGCGTGCGGTATTCGTGCGCGGCGGGCCCATCAGCCCGTGCGAGGCCAGTGGCGGGTACTTGAGCATTGCAGCCTCAATGGGCTCAGTGCCCCAGCCGGGCCGATCGGACATCACCAGGTGGCCGTCCTGATATTCGGGTACGTGCGTGAAGATCTCGTGGTCCCAAGCGATGCGGTCAATGTCGACTTCCATGATCCGCAGGTTGGGAATGGCCGCACAAAAGTGCGCATTCATCATCGTGCACAGGTGGCCATAGAAGTTGTGGCAGGCCACGTTCACTTCATGCGCTTCTGCAGCCGCGGCAATTTTCATCGACTGCCACACGCCATTCCACGGGGTATCAACGATGGCCACGTCCATGGCCTGCGCCTTGAAAAACGGCATGAACTGTTGGACGCCGATCAGCGTTTCGCCCGAGGCAATCGGGTGCGGACTGCGCGCACGCAGATGGGCCAGCGCCTGCGGGTCGCGGGTGTCGAACTCGATCCAGAACATGTCCAGATCAGCGATGGCGCGCAGCACCTTCAAGGCACCCTCGGTGCGCATGTTGAAGTTCAGATCGAGCAGGATGTCCACATCGGGGCCTGCGGCGTCGCGCATGATCTGCAGATGCTCGCGCAGGCCGCGGATCATGGTGCGCTCGGCGTTCAGCCCCGGCTCGAAGGGCCGCGCAAAGCCAGGCGCCCAGCCCAGGATCTTGCCGTCCTCGTAGCGAAAGATGTTGGTCTTGAGCGCAGTGAAGCCTTTGTCTCGCACTTCGCGCGCAAGCGCTCGGGTGCCGTCTGCATTGGTGATCGTGGGCTGGTAATGCGGTGCGCGGGTGGCGCGCCAGGTCACGCAGTGCGACCAGTACACGCGCATCCGATCACGCATCTTGCCGCCCAGCAATTCGTAGCAGGGCACGCCCAGCGTCTTGGCCTTGGCATCGAGCAGCGCATTTTCAATCGCGCCTAAGCCCTGCCCCACCACACCGCCGGCCCCGGGTCGGGTCATGCCGAAGAGCTCCTCGCGAATGCGCTCGTGGTTCATCACCGACTGGCCAACCACCTTCGCTGACAGCTGGTTGATGACCGCGCCCACGCCCGGTGAGCCGAAGCCCTCATCGAACTCGCTCCAACCCACCGTGCCGTCTTCGGTGGTGATCTTCACGAAGTAGTAGTTGCGCCAAGACGCACTGCACGACAGGGTCCTGAGTTCGGTGATACGGGGGTTGGCCATGGCGGTCTCCTGAAGAATCTGGGTTGGGCGGTCTGAAGGGTCAGGCGTCGCGATAGATGCGTCCGCGGGCACGCACCGGTTCGAGCAGCGCAAAGTCCCCCTGCTCGATCACGAAGCCCTCTGGAAAAGGCGCGCGGGGTTCCATGCCGATGGCCCGCATCACACGGTCGTCCCGGTAGTAGCAGCGCACGACGACCTCCTCGACCACGGCGGCAAGCGCTGCATGCCCCTGGCGAAAGGCCTGAACGGTGGCCTCGACCTGCTGCGCATCCTGGTCTGCGAATTCGCCACCACCGATCTGAGCGAGTTGCTGCAGTGCCGAGCAGATCGCGACCGAATCACGACCGAGCGAGGATTCGATGTCGCGCAGGATCAGCGGGTCGTCGGCACCCGGCATCGCCTCGGCCTCGCTCGGCGCAATGACCAGACCGGCCAGGCGTTGCAGCGAGCGCCGCTGCGTGGGCGTCAGCA
Organism: uncultured Burkholderiales bacterium; assembly: GCA_903923345.1. Classification (GTDB taxonomy): domain Bacteria; phylum Pseudomonadota; class Gammaproteobacteria; order Burkholderiales; family Burkholderiaceae_E; genus UBA4615. The sequence continues at coordinate 16,465 of CAIXXI010000066.1, forward strand.
GTGCCGCAGCCTGTGTTGGTGGGGTTGAATCCAAGGGTTCCTCCGTGCGGCATCCGCTCAGGCCCGGTCGCATTGAATCGGGCGCAGGCAGCAAGGTTGCCAGCCCCCTGCACCCGACCGCAACCCGCGGGCGCTGATCGGATTCCAATTGTGCTGTCGGCTTCATGCGTTTCGACGGATGACGCAGGTCATCGACCTGTGCCATAGTCGATTGATGAAGATCGACACCCACCTCAGCGCGGACGCGCTCACCGCAACCCTTTCCGGGCGGCTCGACATCACCACAGCGCCCGTGCTTGAGCAAACCCTGCAGCTCGATGGCATCCGTCTCCTGACCCTGGATCTGGGCGACTGCTCCTTCGTCTCGAGCGCAGGCTTGCGCGAAGTGCTCAAGGCACAGAAGAAGGTCAGCAGTCAGGGGGGCAAGGCCGTCCTGATCAATGTCTCGCCGGAAGTCCATCAGGTCTTCGAGGTGACCGGGTTCTCGCGCCTGATCGAGATTCGGCGAAAAGCCCGTGAAATCTCGCTGGAAGGGCTTGAATTCCTGTCTGCGGGTGTGTGCGGCGAGTGCTATCGGCTTGATCGCGAGAGCATCGTCAAGCTCTACAACGAAGGCATTGGCGCCGACATTGCTGAAAAGGAAAAAGCCTTTGCCATGGCCGCTTTCGTGGCCGGCATTCCCACCGCGATTTCATACGATGTGGTGTCCTGCGGAACCCGCACCGGCGTCGTCTATGAAATGCTCGATGCCAAACTGTTCAGCGTGGTGATTCGCGAGAACCTGCAAGCCATCGACGATCACGGTCGCATGCTGGCTCAGGTCGCGAGCGCCTTGCACGCGAGCGTGGCCGACCCGCAGGTCTTTCCCGATTTCAAGGCCTCGATGGCGGGCTACATCGCCAACCTGAGCCAGTACCTTCCCAGCGAGGATGTCGCGCTGCTGCAGTCCAGGCTGGCCGCCATGCCCGAGGGCGACCGCTGCGTTCACTTCGATCTGCACACCAGCAACATCATGCTGCGCGGCAACGAGCCGGTGATCATCGACATGGGTGATCTCTCCCGGGGCAGCCCGATGTTCGACCTCGGCTTGCTCTACATGATTTTTGGTCTGCCTGAGATGGGCATCTGCGAGATGGCCACCCGGATCCCGAATGCACAGGGTGAGCAACTCTGGAAGGCCTTCGAGAAGCACTACTTTGCTGATCTGCCAGCCGAAGAACACGCGTTCTTCAATCAGAACCGCCATTTCCTGGCGGCGATGCGCCTGATCTACACGATCAGCTTCCTGCCGAAATTGCGGGAAGCCTCGCTGCAGTGGCTGCGTGATCTGCTGCTGCCGAAGATCAGAGCCGAAGGCTCCCGGGGTGTGGCTGAGTCGCGCTGAAGCCTTCGGCTCGAATCGCCCGGGCTGAACGACGCCCATCGGGCGTGTTCAGCTCAGGTGAGGCGATCTCAGGCCAGCTTGCCGTGGCACTGCTTGTATTTCTTTCCGCTGCCGCAGGGGCAGGGATCGTTGCGACCGATCTTGTCTCCGAAGCGCTTGAAGGGCTGCTCGCCGCTTGAACCGCCATCGGCCGGCGCCGGCGCTTCTTGAAGCGAAATCGCGATCGACTCCGGATCGGCGTCGGGTGCCGCATTGAACTGGGCGTGGGTATAGGAGGCCTGAGAAAATGACTGCTCCGCCTGCCGCTCCACCTGCTGCTCGACCTGTTCGGCTTCTTCAGCGCTCTGGATGCGCACATTCATCAGAGTGCGGGTGACTTCATCACGCACCGATTGCAACATGGACTCGAACAGCTCGAAGGCTTCGCGCTTGTATTCCTGTTTCGGGTTCTTTTGCGCGTAGCCCCGCAGGTGAATGCCCTGGCGCAGGTGGTCAAGTGCAGACAGGTGCTCACGCCAGCGCTGATCGATCGACTGCAGCATCATCGAGCGCTCGAAACGCTCGAAGCCCTCACGTCCGACCAGCGCGACCTTGTCGGCATAGCGCTGATCGGCAGCCTTCAGGACGGCCGAGAGCAGGTCTTCGTCGGTGGCATCGCTTGAGACCATGTCGGTCAGCGGGACATCGAGTTCCCAATCGTCCTGCAGGATCTTCTGCAGGCTGGGAATGTCCCATTGCTCTTCGACGCTTTCGGCCGGCACATGCTGGCGGAAGGTGTCCGTGAACACGCCATGGCGCAAGCTGGTGATCAGGGCCTCGGTTTCGCCTGACTCGAGCAGCTCGTTGCGCTGTTCGTAGATCACCTTGCGTTGATCGTTTGAAACGTCGTCGTACTCGAGCAACTGCTTGCGGATGTCGAAGTTGCGCGCCTCGACCTTGCGCTGCGCGCTTTCAATCGACCGGGTCACCATGCCCGCCTCGATCGCCTCGCCTTCGGGCAGTTTCAGACGGTCCATGATCGACTTCAGGCGATCGCCTGCGAAGATCTTGAGCAGCGGATCGTCCATCGACAGGTAAAAGCGCGATGAACCGGCGTCGCCCTGACGACCTGAGCGGCCGCGCAGCTGATTGTCGATGCGTCGGGACTCATGACGCTCCGTGCCGATGATATGCAGACCGCCTGCGGCGAGCACCTGTTCGTGCAGTGCCTGCCACTGGGCCCTGAGCGCGTCGGCCTGGGCAGTGCGGGTGCCTTCATCGAGGTCCTCGCGGGCGAGGATCTGGTCAATCTGCTTGGACACGTTGCCGCCGAGCACGATGTCGGTGCCGCGACCGGCCATGTTGGTGGCGATGGTGATTGCACCCGGACGGCCTGCCTCGATCACGATCTGCGCTTCCTGTTCGTGCTGCTTGGCGTTGAGCACGTTGTGCGGCAGACCCTCCTGCTTCAGCAGGCCGGAGAGCAGTTCGGAGTTTTCAATCGAGGTGGTGCCCACCAGGACCGGTTGGCCGCGGCCATGGCAATCGCGGATGTCGGCCAGGATGGCACCGTACTTCTCGTTTGCAGTCCGGAAGACCTGGTCCTGACGGTCTTTTCGGACCATCGGACGATGGGTCGGGATGATCACGGTCTCGAGGCCGTAGATCTCCTGGAACTCATAGGCCTCGGTGTCCGCCGTGCCGGTCATGCCGGAGAGCTTGGCGTACATCCGGAAATAGTTCTGGAAGGTGATCGAGGCGAGCGTCTGGTTCTCGGACTGGATCTTCACGCCTTCCTTGGCCTCGACCGCCTGATGCAGGCCATCAGACCAGCGTCGGCCCGCCATCAATCGGCCGGTGAATTCATCGACGATGATCACCTCGCCGTTTTGCACCACGTATTGCTGGTCGCGGAAGAACAGCGTGTGGGCGCGCAGCGCGACGGTCAGGTGGTGCATCGACTGGATGTTGGCCGCGTCGTACAGGCTCGCACCTTCCGGCAGGATGCCCAGCTGCGACAGGATGTGCTCGGCCTTCTCGTGGCCGGCTTCAGACAGATGAACCTGATGGCCTTTGCGGTCGACCCAGTAATCGCCAGGCGGATCGGGCTCGTTGGGCTTGGGCTCGGACTCCATCGGATCGAGCATCGGCGGCACCTGCCGCATGCGCACATAGAGCTCGGTGTGGTCTTCGGCCTGCCCGGAAATGATCAGCGGCGTGCGGGCCTCATCGATCAGGATGGAGTCGACCTCGTCGACGATGGCATACGTCAGGGTGCGCTGAACGCGCTCGCTGATGTCGTAGACCATGTTGTCGCGCAGGTAGTCGAAGCCGAATTCGTTGTTGGTGCCGTAGGTGATGTCACAGGCATACGCCTGCTGCTTCAGACCATGCGGCATCTGAGTGAGGTTCACGCCCACGCTCAGGCCCAGGAAGCGGTAGACCCGGCCCATCCAGTCGGCGTCGCGCTGGGCGAGGTAGTCGTTGACGGTGACCACATGCACACCCTTGCCCGAGAGCGCATTCAGGTAGGCCGGCAGGGTGGCCATCAGGGTCTTGCCCTCGCCGGTCCGCATCTCGGAGATCTTGCCGTGATGCATCGCCATGCCGCCGATCATCTGCACATCGAAATGGCGCATGCCCAGCACGCGGCGTGCCGCCTCGCGACACACGGCAAAAGCATCGGGCAGGATGTCGTCGAGACTCTCTCCGGCGGCCAGGCGCGCGCGCAGGGCTGGCGTGCACGCCGCGAGTTCTTCGTCGGACAGAGGGGTCAGGCCGGCTTCGAGCGCGTTGATTCGCGCAACCACCTTGCGATAATCCTTGAGCAGCCGCTCATTTCGGCTACCAAAGATTCGGGTCAGAAAGTTCTGGAACATGGCGGGTGCAGGTCGTCCACTGTATCGCTTGGACAATCTGTCACTTTAGCATGCAGCCCCGCCACTGCCTGGCCCCGGACGGCGCCAAGCCGCGCTAAAGTGCCCACCTGACGCCGGACCCATGAAGACATCGCCCCAACGAGCCGCCATTGCCTGGCTGCGCACCGAACCCGCCTTTGCTGCACTGGGCGAACAGGCCGCGCGCATGGCGGCGCTCGAGCGGGATCTGCGCTCTGCCCTGCCCGGCATCACGCTCACTGTCGTGAGCTTCGAGCGCAGCCAGCTGGTGGTCGGTGCCCAGCACGCCGCCGTGGCCGCAAAAGTCCGCCAGATCGAACCCTCCCTGATCGCCTCGCTGCAAAAGCGCGGCTGGCAGGTCGACGCGATCCGGTTCAAGCCGCATTGGCGCCCGCCTGCAGTGCCCAGTGCGCGACCGGTCAAGGAAGCTCCCGGTGCGCAAGCCGTGGCAAAGGTCGCGGCACTCGCGGGGCAGGTACGGCATACCGGGCTCAGTGAGGCGCTGTCGCGCCTGGCGCGACGCCACGGAGGTTGATCGGGCAGCGGCGCGCCCTAGTGTGCGCTCAGCTGCTCGAAGACCAGCACGGCGAAGAAGACCAGGCCGGCACCCACCCCGATGCGCAGACAGCGTATCGACCAGGTCATCCACTTGCGATCGCCGGTCAGCAGCCACAGTGCCGCCGTCAGAATGGTTGCGATCGCCAGCGCGATCATCAGGGCCCGAAAGATCGGCATTTTGCGCCCTCAGGCCCCTGCCCAGTCGAGTTCGAACAAGCGCGGTGCCTCGCGACGCTGCGCAAAGCTGACCATCTCCCAGGCACCCTCATCGGCCAGCAGGGCGCGCAGCAGGATGTTGTTGAGCGCATGCCCGGACTTGTGAGCCGAATACGCGGCGAGCAGCGGATGGCCAATCAGATAGAGGTCGCCGATGGCATCGAGGATCTTGTGCTTGACGAATTCATCGTCGGAGCGCAGGCCATCGCTGTTGAGCACGCGGTATTCGTCCATCACGATCGCGTTGCCCAGGCTGCCGCCCTGCGCCAGACCATGCGATCGCAGGGCCTCGACGTCCTGCATGAACCCGAAGGTGCGGGCACGCGCGATCGCACTGAGATAGGACTCGCGAGCAAAATCGACTTCGACCTGCTGAACGGTGGCATCAATGGCCGGATGTCCGAAGTCGATCGAAAAGCCGAGCTTGAAACCAAAATGCGGATCGAGGCGCGCCCATTTGTCGCCTTCTCGAACCTCGACAGCCCGTTTGACGCGGATGAACCGCTTGGCGGCTGACTGCTCCTCGACCCCGGCCGACTGGATCAGGAAGACGAAAGAACCGGCCGAGCCGTCCAGAATGGGTATTTCGGCGGCGGTGACATCGACGTAGAGGTTGTCGATGCCCAACCCCGCAAGCGCAGACATCAGGTGTTCGACCGTGGCCACCTTGACCGCATCGCCACCGGACGGGTCGGGGGCGATCAGGGTCGAGGCCATCCGGGTATCGCCCACCTGCCCGGCCTGAGCCCGGATTTCGACCGGCTCAGGCAGGTCGGTGCGCCGAAAAATGATCCCGGTGTTGGGTGCAGCAGGCCGAAGGGTGAGTTCGACCCGCTGTCCCGAGTGCAGTCCGACCCCTTGGGTGCGGACCAGCGACTTGATGGTGCGTTGTCTGAGCACTCAGAGCTGCTTGAGCATCGTGCCCGCGTCGCTCACCTCGAACTTGCCGGGTGATTCGCGGTTGAGCTGCTTGACCACGCCGTCTTCGACGAGCATGGAGTAACGGTCAGAGCGCAGGCCCATGCCGCGCGCGGTCAGGTCGAGGGTCAGGCCGGTGGCCTTCGCGAATTCGGCGCTGCCATCGGCCATCATGCGGACCTTGCCACCGGCATGCTGATCACGGCCCCAGGCGCCCATCACGAAGGCGTCGTTGACCGAAATGCACCAGACCTCGTCGACGCCCTTGGCGCGCAGGGCATCGAAGTGCTCGACATAGCCCGGCACGTGCTTGGCCGAGCAGGTGGGTGTGAATGCGCCGGGCAGACCGAAGATGGCAATCTTCTTGCCCTTGGTCAGATCGGACACTTTGAAGGCATTGGGTCCGACGCTGCAACCATTGCCTTCGACTTCTACGAATTCGGTCAGCGTTGCCTCGGGCAGGCGGTCCCCGATATTGATCGTCATGCTCGCGATTCCTGTGGTGGGTCTGGGTCATGCGCCGGTCCGGCCTTCCGGACAGGTCACGGGCGGATTGTATCCCTGCGCCCCGGCCATCCGGCCGAGGCTGTCTCGTCAGTCAGGGCATTTCCCGGAGGCAAGGGAAATGCCCGGTGCAACACAGGCTCAGTCAGCCTGGCGACGCAGGAACGCCGGAATATCGAGGCGATCGACACCTTTCTCCTCGAGTGCCGCCACCTGAGCCGACGCGCTGCCGCGCCCGTTGCGCCAGACCGCCGGCGTATCGAGGCTGCCGTAGGACGGCTCGTGGGAGACGGCGTCGTGGGTGCCGGTAGCCCGGAAGGTCTGCGGCACGAGCTGCGGCTTGCGGGCGGTGCGGCCAATGCCGGTGGCGACCACGGTCACGCGCAGGGCATCGCCCATGTTCTCGTCGTAGACCGTGCCGTGGATGATGGTCGCGTCGTCGGCGCAGAACTGCTTGATGGTGTTGATCACCTCGTTGGTCTCGCGCAGCTTGAGCGAGCGGCTCGAGGTGATGTTGACGATCACGCCACGCGCACCCGACAGGTCGACACCGTCGAGCAGCGGCGAGGAGACGGCCTGCTCGGCGGCCAGACGGGCGCGATCCAGGCCCGATGACTCACCGATGCCCATCATGGCCTTGCCCTGCTCGCCCATGATCGTCTGGACGTCAGCGAAGTCGACGTTGACCAGGCCGGGCACATTGATGATCTCGGCGATACCGGCCACGGCGTTGTGCAGCACGTCGTCCGCACGGCGAAACGCGTCTTCCAGCGAAGCATCCTCGTCCATCACATCGAAGAGCTTCTGATTGAGCACGACGATCAGCGAATCAACATGCTCGACCAGCTGGTCGATGCCTTCGTCGGCAATGCGCATCTTCTTGCTGCCTTCGAAGTCGAAGGGCTTGGTGACCACGCCCACCGTCAGGATGCCCATTTCCTTGGCCACTTCGGCCACCACCGGCGAGGCACCGGTTCCGGTGCCCTTGCCCATGCCAGCGGTGATGAACACCATGTTGGCACCGGCCAGTGCGGCCTGAATCTGCTCGCGTTCGGCTTCGCAGGCGGACCGGCCAGCCACCGGATTGGCGCCCGCGCCGAGCCCGGCATCACCGAGCTGGATGACGCCCGGGGCGAGCGAGCGCTTGAGCGCCTGGCGGTCGGTATTGACCGCAATGAAGTCCACCCCCTGCACACCGCGGCCGATCATGTGGTTGACGGCATTGCCACCGGCACCACCGACACCGATCACCTTGATGACTGCGCCATCGGGCTGCTCATCGATCATTTCAAAACTGGACATTTTCTTCGGGCCTCCAACGTGTATGAACTGACTGAATTTGACTGACGACTGACTGAAAAAACTGAAACCGACTGCAGGGCGGGGAATCAGAAATTCCCCAGAAACCATTCCTTCATGCGGCGCAGGGTTTCCTTGAAGGAACCTGACTGCTCTGCCACCTTTCGACCTCGCTGCCGCTGCACGGCCGCTTCTTCAAGCAGGCCGAGCACGGTTGCAAAACGGGGCGTCCTGACCACATCGGACAGGCCGCCGGTGTATCCGGGCACGCCAATTCGCACCGGCTTGAGGAAGATGTCCTCGCCCAGCTCGGTCATGCCGGGCAACTGACTGGTGCCACCGGTGATGACCACGCCCGAGGACAGCAGTTCCTCGTATCCGGATTCCCGGATCGCCTGCTGAACCAGCGAGAACAGTTCTTCGACCCGGGGCTCGATCACCGCGGCAAGCGCCTGGCGCGACAACTGGCGCGGGCCTCGATCCCCGATGCCTGGCACTTCGATGCGCTCGGACGGATCGGCCAGCACCTGCTTGGCAATGCCAAAGCGCACCTTGATCTCCTCGGCATCCGGCGTGGGGGTGCGCAGCGCCATCGCGATGTCGCTGCTGATCTGATCGCCGGCAATCGGAATCACCGCGGTGTGGCGAATCGAGCCACCGGTGAAGATCGCGATGTCGGTGGTGCCGCCACCGATGTCGACCAGCGCCACACCGAGCTCTTTTTCATCATCGGTCAGCACGGCGGTGCTGGAAGCCAGCGGCTGCAGGATCAGGTCATGAACTTCCAGGCCGCAGCGGCGGACACACTTGATGATGTTCTGCGCAGCCGACACCGCGCCGGTCACGATGTGCACCTTCACATCCAGACGCACGCCGCTCATGCCGATCGGCTCGCGGATGTCTTCCTGTCCGTCGATGATGAATTCCTGCGGGAGCACGTGCAGGATCTGCTGATCGGTCGGGATGTTCACCGCTTTGGCGGTTTCGATCACTCGGGCGACATCTGCGGCGCTGACTTCCTTGTCCTTGATCGCCACCATGCCGATCGAGTTGAAGCTGCGGATATGGCTGCCGGCGATCCCGGTGTAGACATTGCGGATCTTGCAGTCGGCCATCAGCTCGGCTTCTTCGAGTGCCTGCTGGATCGAAGCCACGGTGGTCTCGATGTTGACGACCACGCCTTTCTTGAGTCCGCGCGACTCATGCTGGCCGAGCCCGACGATCTCGTAGGTGCCGTCGCCGCGCATTTCGGCGACCACAGCGACCACCTTTGAGGTGCCGATGTCCAGACCGACGATCAGGTCCTCGCTTTTACGTGTCATGGCGTGCGTTTGCCTTCGAGGGTCGGCTTCGAGTCGAGCGCGCCGGGTGCGCGCACGACGAAGCCATTGGGATAGCGCAGATCCACCGAGACGATGTCGCGGCTCAGACGTGACTGGACCTGCTGATGAACCGAAACCCAGCGGCTGATCCGATCGGCGATCGAGGTGTCCTGCTCGCGACCGAGCAACAGCATCAGGCCGTCATCCAGTCGCGCGCTCCAGGCGTATCGACTCGACAGCGTCACCGCCTCCGGCGCGCGCCCGATCGGTGCGAGATGCTCGCGCAGCTCCGCCCAGCGACGGGTGACGAGGGCCTCGCTGCCGGGCGGCCCGGAGAATTCCAGCAAGCGGGTGGCGGCCTCGGCATCGGCGACATTGGCCGCGAACAGCTCACCCTGTCGATTGACCAGGCGCCCGTCGCTCCAGACGGCCAGCGGTTGATGCTCCTCGATCCCCACTCTGAGGGTGTCAGGCCAGACCCGCCTGACCTCGGCCCGCCTGACCCAGGGGACCTGCTCGTAGCGCTCGCGCACGGCTTCGAGGTTGATGCTGAAGAAGTTGCCTTTGAACTGGGTCGCACCCGCTGAGCGCAGCGCCGCTGCATTGACATGCGCAAGCGAATCGTCTGCCAGCGACGGTTCAACAAGCACTGTGCGCAGGGCAAACGCGGGGCGCTGTGTGAGCCAGACGATGGCGCCGTACAGCAGCGCGGCCGCCGCCACCGCCATCAGGCCGTTGGCCAGGACGTTGAGCAGGCGCACGTCATGCCAGGGATTCACTGAGTGCCC
>CAIXXI010000067.1 GCA_903923345.1 uncultured Burkholderiales bacterium
ACGCCGCCAAGCTCACCGCCACTCAGGCTTCGGATGTCCCGCTCGATCGCATCAAGTTGCCCCCGGGTTTCAAGGTGGAAGTCTGGGCGGCGGCCGTGCCGGGTGCGCGGGCGATCGCCCAGGGCGACAACGGCAAGTACTACGTGGGCACCCGTCCTCTGGGCCGCATCTAGGAAATCACCGACACCGGCACGAGCCGCACGTCGCGTGTGGTGATCGACAAACTCGATCAACCCACGCCGGCCTACAAGGACGGTGCGCTGTATGTGTTCGCGGTGGACCGGGTCCTGCGCTTCGATGGCATCGAAAAGAACCCCTCGGTGGCGCCGGTCGACCTGACAGCCAACTTCAAACTGCCGCCGCAAAAGCATCACAACTGGAAGTACGTGTCCTTCGGCCCGGACGGCAAGCTGTATGTGCCGTTCGGTGCACCCTGCAACATCTGCGAGTTGCCTTCGCAGGAATATGCGCAGATTCGCCGGTACAACGCCGATGGCAGCAACATGGAAGTGCTCGCCCGCGGTGTTCGCAACAGCGTGGGCTTCGACTGGCATCCGGGCACTGGCGAGCTGTGGTTCAGCAACCATGGCCGCGACTGGATGGGCGATGACTCGCCCAATGACACCATGAACCGTCTGAAGGTCGGCGGCGACTATGGCTTCCCAAGCTGCCACCAGGGCAACATCGCCGATCCGGACATTAAGCGCGACAAGGCCTGTGAGGGGGTTGAGCAGCCGGTGGCGCTGATGGGGCCGCATGCGGCGACCATGGGCGTGAAGTTCTACACCGGCACCATGTTCCCGCCGGAGTACCGCAATGTGCTGTTCAATGCGCGCAAAGGCTCATGGAATCGCACGGTCAAGAGCGGCTACGACGTGGTGATGGTGCGTGCCGATGCAGATGGCAAGAACGCGAAGGTCGAACCCTTCATGACCGGCTTCCTCAATCCTGACCAGACCTTCTGGGGCCGCCCGGCTTACCTGCATCAGATGGCGGACGGATCGCTGCTGGTGTCGGATGAGCAGATGGGTGTGATCTACCGCGTCAGCTACGGTCGGTAACACAGCATGAGACGGTCGCTGATCAGCAGGTTTGTGATGGTCCTGGCGCTGACAGCGACTGGCCCTGTTCTGGCGCAGCCAGCGGCACAGCGCCTGGCGCTGTGTGGTGCGTGTCACGGTGCCGATGGCAACTCGCAGCTGCCCCAGATCCCGTCTCTGGCGGGGCAGCCGCGGGTGTTCATCGAAAATCAGCTGGTGCTGATTCGTGAGGGCATGCGCGACATCCCCCAGATGAAGGGCACGCTGGAGGGTGTCTCGGATGAGGAGATCGGGGCTTTGGCGCGGCACTATGCTGCGCAGGCTCCAGGGCGCCCACCCGCTGCGCGCGACGCGGCCTTGTTTGCCCGTGGCGAGTCGTTGTCACAGGAAACACGATGTGGCATCTGCCATCTGCCTAACTATGTGGGACGCGAGCAGATGCCCAGGCTGGCCGGGCAGCGTGAGGATTACCTGCTGCATTCGATGCGCATGTTCAAGGGCAATCAGGCGGTTGGCCGAGATCCGATCATGGGCGCGTCGCTGCAAGGCCTGACTGACGATGACCTGAAAGCGATCTCGCATTACCTCTCACGTCTTGCGCCGATGTGATCGAAACGATCCGATCGCGCCGATCCGCTCAGAACAGCTCCCCCTGACCCTCATTCACGACACGTTTGCGTCGACTGCGTGAGGCTGACTGCGGCATGCCGCTTTTTCGGGAGCCGTGCTTGTGCTGGATCGCATCGGCTTCAGTGCGTGCGCGCTGCGTCTGGCGAAGACTGAACAGGCGATCCTTTGCAAAGGCCAGCGCGGTGCGCTCATCGACGATCGGTCGTGGATACGCAGCCGTGCCGATCTCCGGCACCCATTGTCGGATGTAGATGCCCTGCGGATCCTGATCGCGCGCCTGTTTGGCAGGTGAATAGATCCGAAGCGTGTTGATGCCGGTCGTGCCTGACTGCATCTGCATCTGGCTCCAATGAATGCCGGGTTCGAAATCCAGGAACTGACGGGCCAGAAACACCCCCGGCTCACGCCAGTGCAGCCACAGGTGGTAGGCCGCGAAACTCACCAGCAGTGCCCGCATGCGAAAGTTCAGCCAGCCGGTGGCGCGCAGCTGGCGCATGCAGGCGTCAACCATCGGAAAGCCGGTGCGGCCTTCGCACCAGGCCTGCAGCCGTTCTGCGTCGATGGGCTGTTCATGCACCCCGTCACCCGGGCGCAGCCCGTCCACCGAGCGTGCGAGGTTTCTGAACTCCAGTGCAGGCTCGTCCTCGAGTTTCTGCATGAAGTGACAGTGCCATCGCAGGCGGCTGGCGAAACCCCGCAAGCCGTATGCAAGGCCGCGGTCGCTGGTCAAAGCGATGCGCGCCTGAGTCGCCTGGTGCACGCAGCGCATCGAGATCGTGCCGAACGCAAGGTGCGCACTGAGCCGGCTGCAGCCCTGCGCTGCGGTCAGCGGGCTGGACAGGGCGCTGCGATAGTCGCGACCACGGCCATCCAGAAAATCCTCGAGCGTGGCCCAGGCCGCACGCTCGCCGCCAGGCGGCACCGCTGCGGCCGATGCATCGAGCCCAAGGTCACGCAGTGTCGGCAGGGCGAATGAGTCGCTGCCCATCACTCTCCTGAAGCCGGTGGCTGCAGACGCCTCGGGCGCATTCATGCGCTGCTCCCATCGGCCGGCCCAGCCGGTGCGCGAGCGCAGCCTGCGAACCACGCCGGTTTGCGGCCACTCCAACCACTGCACGCCTTCATGGCGGCACCAGTCGGCCACCGCGAGATCGCGCGCATAACTCCATCCAGAGCCGGTCTCTTCATGGCTCAGGAGATGGGTGAAGGCGAACTCGTCTTGCAGTGATTGCAGCACCTGCGGCATCGAGCCGATCCGCACGATCAGCGTCAGGCCAAGCCCGGCCAGGTCGCGCTGCAATGCGGCCACGCAGTCCAGCCAATAGGCGACATGACGCGGATCGCACTCGGCGCTGTCCAACCACTGCGGCTCGATCACCACCAGCCCGGCTGCGCGCTCGAAGCTCGCGGCTTCAGCCAGTGGGGCGTGGTCTCGTATCCGCAGGTCGCGCTTGAACCAGACCAGTGCCGAAGAGCCTGTCATGTCGTGTCAGCTCGCCGTGCGACCGACCCGTGCCCACCATTTCGAGAAGGCGTCGCAACGCCGCTCAACCGGTGCAAAGAGTGCAGCCACGGGTTCGCAGCGTGCCCAGCGCGCCAACCAGGGTTTGAGATGAGGTTCATCCAGACAGCGCACCGAGCGGGCAGTCGCAAGCGCAGCGCCGATGCTGACGGCATCTGCACACCAGACTTCAGTGGCAAGTTCGGCCATCCGCAGGCCAACAAAGCGCCAGCGACGCGCACTCCACGGCCAGGCGCGATGAAAGTCAGTCACAAACACACCGATCACCACCGCATCGCCTGGCAGGTCTTGCGGCAACTCGCCCAGGCTCCAGGGGTGCACCAGCCAGACGTCGCGGCCCGCGACCCGATCGCCATTGGGTG
>CAIXXI010000068.1 GCA_903923345.1 uncultured Burkholderiales bacterium
AGCCTGCTGCCGGCCTTGATGGCCAGGCGCCAGGTTTGCAGGCTTAAGCCCTGTCGGAGCAGATGCTCGCGCAGCACTCGCAAGGTGTCTTGTGCGCGGTGCTTGGGCAGATCGTCTTTAAAAAAGGCCCACAGGGCCATTGCCTGAGGCGCATCACGCATCAGCACCTGCATGACCTCGGCATGCTGCACGGCCACGTTGTACAGGGCCAGAGGGTGATGCTTGTGGGTGAGCGTCGCAATGAGCATGCACGAACGCATGCGCCGTGCGCACTCCATGAAAAATGGCGACAGGTCCAGCGCCTGGAGCACTTGCGCTCGAACTGCGCGCATATCGAACTGGCGTGCTAGCGCGCGGCGAATTCGCGTGAAGATCCATTCGGTATACGCGAGCACAAGCTCAGGCGATTGGGCAATGTCGCGCATGCCGATCCGGTCGTGAAGTCTCTTCTTGGGTACGTTTAACCAGAGCCAGTTCAGCAAGATCGGCTCAAGGCAAACCCGGGCGTCGGGCAGTGTCTCGAATATCAGCTCGCCATTGGCGCTGGTGCGCATCAAGGACACGGTCAGCCGACCGGTCTCATCAAACTCAAAACACGCGCTTCGCGTAAGGATCACCCGACGCGGGCCCGCGCCTGGCACCACCACGGCGGGTTGGCGCAGGGCTTCGCAGCACCAGTTCCAGGCCTCGAGCACGAATTCGGGTTCGTGCAGGTAACGAAAATTGGCGGGCAGCCCTTCGTAAAGGGACTCGGGATTGAAGGTTTGCTTCTTTTGCACAGTCATTTCCTGGTTCGTTTCGACAACATCAGTGTCGAAGACGTTCCCCCTCCCATTTCGACCGAAACAGGGGACGTCACCGTGTGACTGTGCTACGCCCGGGCACCTGTTCCTGCTGCAGTGTTGGCGCTGTTTTCTTCAACTTCATGGTAGGGCAGGCGAAGGGCCTGCTCCTGACTCACCGCAACCAGAGGGACCGTGTCGCCCGACTCCCAGGCCCGCCCGTACGCTGGGTCGTTCAGCAGTCCCACGCGCTCGGGCAAGGTGGCCCGACCCAGCAGATCGCCCGCCAGGATCTCGCGCGCAAGCTTGGAGGGCGCCAGATCGCCTGCCGCTTTGCACAAGGATTCGAGGTCAGAGCGCATCCGCTTCGAGATCCAGAACTTGGCAGCAACCGCATTGGTGCCAAGCTCCGGTGCTCGGTAAATGCGCGATCGCTCACGCTCGGGCATCTGTGGGCTGATGTTGCGGGAGAACATGATCTCGCTGCGACGGGCGGCATCATTGTCTGCAGCCGCTTGCATCATCAGATGGGCCAGTACCCGATCGCCCCAAAGGTATCGGGCCAGCCTGCGGCGGGTGTATTCGCTGGCGTCCACGCCCATGTGCCGGGCGCACCGCTGCAAGGCATCCCAGACGATCTGTGGCAGCCAGACCTTCAACGCGTCGTCATGTCCTGTCAGGGCCGAACTCGTCCATTGGGTGGACCATTGAGGGTTTGACAGTCGAGTGCCCGGGCTCATGCGCCCCGCCAGTTCTGCGCAAAGCGCGTTGGCAAGCAGGGTGGCGGCGGGCATGCTTTCCAGTGCTGACAGCGCAGCCAGTGCATCGTGCTCGGCCTGGGTCAGCTGCAATTGCAGCGTGTCCTGTCCTTGGTCATTGGTGTTGACCGGGTCAGGCTGCGATGTGCTCATCGAGAGGCAATCGGCCATCGCATGTTGGCTGATGCGTTGTGAGGCGGTCGAAAGCACGAGATCGC
>CAIXXI010000069.1 GCA_903923345.1 uncultured Burkholderiales bacterium
CACCGAGGGGCGCGGTGCCGATGTGATCTACGACCCGGTCGGCGGTGATGTCTTCGACAAGTCCACTCGTGCGATCGCCTTTGGTGGCCGATTGCTGGTGGTCGGATTCGCTGCCGGACGCATCCCCTCGCTGGCGGCCAACCATGTCCTGATCAAGGCCTACTCGGTGATGGGCGTCAGAGCCGGCGAATGGCTGCGCCGCAGGCCCTGGGAAGCCGAGCCGACGCGCATTGAAATCGCGCGGCTGGCGGCACAGGGCGTGTTCAAGCCCTTGATCGGTGCGCGCTTCACGCTGGAACATGCGATCGATGCGCTGATTGCGATGCGCGATCGCACCGCGCCCGGCAAGATCGTGATCGAGATGCCGGCGGCCTGACGGGGCGGCCGCCGACGGGCAGTCAGGCCGTCGGCGCTCGACGACCCGGACCGCTCGAATCAGGCGAAAGGCCGCACGCCGATCAGGGCGCCATGCAGCCAGAAGGCAAAGGCCGCCCAGACTGCGGTGCCGATGACCACGGCGAGCGCATCGCGCGATGCGCTGCCCCGTGGCTGGACCGTGCCGGCCTTGCGATCGCGACGGCGTGAGGCCGCATACAGCACGATCGCCCAGATCAGGAAGGCACCGAACAGCACCAGATCGTTCAGGCGGCCGTTGGCGATCAGGTGGGCAAAGGCCCAGGTTTTGACGCCCAGCACCATCGGGTGTCCGACCGCCTGCCGGATGCGCGTGCCCGGCACATAGGCTGCCGCGAGCAGGACGAAGGACAACAGCATCAGCAGGGCCGACAGATGCCGGGTGAAGACCGGAGGCGACCAGAGCTCGACTGGGGCGCTGCGGCTCAGCCCGTAACCCCAGATGATCAGCACCAGGCCGGTCAGCGAGAACAGCGAGTACAGGCCTTTCCAGGCGTTCTCTCCGATGCGGGCCCTCTGCACGGTGCGCCAGTCGTCGGCAACGATCCGCAGCGAATGCACACCCAGAAAGATGGCCAGTCCCAGCACGAGCACGATCATGTTTGAAGCCCCCCTGAATTGGGCGCGATCCTAGCACCGGCATGACGGGTTGGCGTGACGAGCCGTGCAAGAATGTGCGCCTTCCTTCAACTGGACGATGCCGACATGAGCACCGACGCCTCCCTCAAGACCTTTCAGGCTGATGTCATTGATGCCTCGATGCAGGTTCCCGTTCTGGTCGATTTCTGGGCACCCTGGTGCGGGCCCTGCAAGACCCTCGGGCCGATGCTCGAGAAGCTCGAGCGTGAATATGAAGGGCGCTTCAAGCTGGTCAAGATCGACAGCGACGCCGAGCAGCAACTCGCCCAGCATTTCCGGATCCGTTCGATCCCGACGGTGTTCGCCTTCGTCGGCGGCCAGCCGGTCGACCAGTTCCAGGGCGCGCTGCCAGAAGGCAAGCTGCGGGAATTCATCGATCGACTGATGCCCAATCCGTCGGATACCGAGCTTGAGCTGGCTGGCGCAGCCCTTGATCGGGGCGACGAAGCGGCTGCGATCGAGCATGCGAAAAAGTCGATTGCGCTGGATCCATCCAATGACTCGGCGCGGTTGCTCTACGGGCAGTTGCTGATGTCGGGCGGTGAGCCGGCCGCAGCCCAGGCGCAGTTCGATGCGCTGTCTGCCCAGGCCAAGGCGGAGCCGCAGGTGGCCGAGCTGATCGCGCAGGCCGCGCAGGCGGTCGAGGACGCCAAGCCGCCCACCCCGCATGCCCTGCTCGACAAGGTGGTGGCCGACCCAGGCGATCTGGCCGCCCGACTGGCCCTGGCCGAGTACTACATCGAGTACAAGGACTGGCCTCAGGCGTTCGAACACCTGCTGGAGATTGTTCAGCGCGATCGCAGCTTTCAGGAGGACATCGGGCGTCGTCGCATGGTCGAGGTCTTTGACCTGGCC
>CAIXXI010000070.1 GCA_903923345.1 uncultured Burkholderiales bacterium
ACGCAATTGGAATTGCGCATGCCGTCTTTGGCAATTTTGTGGCGCAATGATTCCCAGTCCAAAGTGGTGGAGCGGTCCACATCTAAATAACCACCGCGCTGCTCAGCCAGCAAACGGATGGAGTCCTGAGGCAGGATGCCGCGATCCCACAGCGAACCCTTGAAGCTGGCGTAGCGCCCACGTTCTGCAGCGAGTTCGGTCGAGGCCCAGTAGGCGTTGTAGCAGACCGCCTCCATCGACCGGTCAGCGAATTCGATCGCCTCATGGCTGGCATACGGCACGCGCATCAGGTGCAGGCAGTCCTGGAATCCCATGATGCCCATGCCAACCGGACGGTGTTTGAGATTGGAGTTACGCGCCTTGTTGACCGCGTAGTAGTTGATGTCGATCACGTTGTCGAGCATGCGCATGGCGGTGTTGATCGTGCGCCGCAGCTTGTCGTGATCAAGGCTGTAATGCCCGTCTGCGCCACGGACCATGTGCGCCACCAGATTCACCGACCCGAGGTTGCACACTGCGATCTCGGAATCTCCAGTGTTGAGTGTGATTTCAGTGCACAGGTTGGAGCTGTGAACCACACCGACATGCTGCTGGGGCGAGCGGATATTGCAGGGATCCTTGAAGGTGATCCAGGGATGGCCGGTCTCGAAGAGCATCGAGAGCATCTTGCGCCACAGCGCGCTTGCCTGGATGGTCTTGAACAGCTTGATTTCACCGTTGGCGGCTCGCTGTTCGTAACGCAGGTAGGCCTCTTCGAAGGCACGGCCGTACTTGTCGTGCAGATCCGTGCAATCGGCCGGCGAAAACAGCGTCCAGTTGCCGTTTTCCATGACCCGCTTCATGAAGAGGTCCGGGATCCAGTTGGCGGTATTCATGTCGTGCGTGCGACGCCGGTCATCACCGGTGTTCTTGCGCAGCTCGAGAAACTCTTCGATGTCGAGGTGCCAGCTCTCGAGGTAGGCACAGACTGCGCCCTTGCGCTTGCCGCCCTGGTTGACGGCCACAGCCGTGTCGTTGACGACCTTGAGGAACGGCACAACGCCCTGGCTCTTGCCATTGGTGCCCTTGATGTGACTGCCCAGCGCCCGCACCGGGGTCCAGTCGTTGCCCAGGCCTCCGGCGTACTTCGCCAGCAAGGCGTTCTCCTTGATGGCTTCATAGATGCCATCAAGGTCATCGGCGACCGTGGTCAGGTAGCAGGAAGACAACTGCGAACGCTGCGTGCCCGAATTGAACAACGTGGGCGTCGAGCTCATGAAATCGAAGCTCGAGAGCAACTCATAGAACTCGATCGCACGCGCTTCACGGTCGATTTCACCGAGCGACAGACCCATCGCGACCCGCATGAAGAAGGCTTGCGGCAGTTCGATGCGCTGCTCGTCAATGTGCAGGAAATAGCGGTCGTAGAGGGTCTGCAGGCCGAGATAGGAAAACTGGTTGTCGCGGTCACCTTTGAGCGCGCGGCCCAGACGCTGCAGGTCGAATTGCTCGAGCTTCGCATCGAGCAGGCCGGCTTCGACACCCTTGCGGATGAAGCGCGGGAAATAGTCTGCGTAGCGCTCGATCATTTCAGCGTGAAGCACCTCTTCACCCAGCACTTCACGACGCACCGTGTGCAGCAGCAGGCGCGCTGTGACCTGACTGTAGGCCGGGTCGGTCTCGATCAGGGCGCGTGCAGAGAGGATTGCCGACTTGTGAACCTCCTCGATGGGGATGCCGTCGTAGAGATTCTTGAGTGTTTCGGCCAGTACAGCGCGTGGCTGCACGGTCTCTCCGAGGTGGGCGCAGGCCGCTTCGATCAGACCCGACAGGTGCGCCTCATCGAGAGGCCGCACGACGCCTGCGTCCAGCACGCCGATTCGCGGGCCTGCCGGGCGGCCATCCGCCGCCTGATCCGCGTGCCGGGCAGCGCGCTCTTGCGACCGCTTCTCCCGATACAGCACATAGGCCCGGGCGACTTCGTGCTCACCGGATCGCATCAGGGCCAGCTCGACCTGATCCTGGATGTCTTCGATATGGAAGGTGCCGCCGGCGGGCTTGTTGCGCACCAGGGATCCAACCACGCTTTGAGTCATCTGCTCGACCAGTTCGCGCACCCGAGCGGAGGCCGCGCCCTGCCCGCCACTGACCGCCAGGAAGGCCTTGGTCATGGCGATGGCAATTTTGCTCGGCTCGAAATTGACGACCGAACCGTTACGCCGAATCACCTTGAAATCGATCAGGCGGGCGGCATCGGCTCGATGAACTGAAGCGTCGGTCGAGGCGGCGAAACCGGTGACCGTCAGGGGGGTTGAACGCGGCGAAATGTCGGCGGCGGACTGCATGGATGGGAGGCTCCCTGATGTTTTGCGGGTGTTTTGACGGGGATTTCAACGCCTGACGCACACAATGCCGCGATCGCCATGAAATTCGGCTAGGGCACTAGATGTGGGGTCAGCGGGATGAATTAAGACTAATTCTAGTGCCTTCGGCCGCTCTCAAGCAAGCGTTGAGACGACAAATTTTTCCCGATGTCTCAGTCAGTTATCGCCGCTTCCTCGCAAGCCGCATGGCGTCTTGATCTTCCTGAACACTGCCTGTCCACAAGGGGCTTTCCGGGCAACTCTCCCCGAAAAGCCTCATGAATCATGGAGGGCGCGACACAATTCGATGATTGATGCGGGTCTCGCCTTAAAAGGGTCGGTCAAGGCCGCATGACTGCGTCATCTGCCCGAAACGATCCCAGTCGAATAGCGGCCCGGGGTCTTCCTTGCGGCCCGGTGCGATATCGCTGTGTCCGGCCACATGACGCAAGGGCCAACGGTCAACGAGCGCGCGAGTCAGCCGCGCCAGCACCCGATACTGGGCGTCGGTGAACGGTCGCTCCGAATTGCCCTCGAGTTCGACGCCGATCGAAAAGTCATTGCACCGATCGCGGCCCATGAACCGGGAAACACCGGCATGCCAGGCGCGCGCCTCGCAGGAAACGAACTGGATCAGCTCGCCGTGACGTCGAATCAGGAAATGCGCTGACACCCGAAGTCCTTCGAGTGAAGAGAAGGTCGGGTGACTCGTCGGATCCAGGCGATTCAGAAACAGCTGCTCGATGGCCGGTCCAGTGAAATGACCGGCCGGCAGGCTGATGTGATGGATCACCAGCAACTCGACCGCCTGACCGGCCGGGCGTTCATCCCAGTTAGGCGATGGCGATCGGCGAGCCGTGTCGAGCCAGCCGTCGGGATCGAAGGCGTCTCGCCGCCTCACTGCATGCCCAGACGCTGCATGCGGTGTCGCAGCGCGCGAAAGCTGATCCCGAGCAGACGGGCCGCGGCGGTCCTGTTCTGGCGGGTTTTCTCCAATGCCCGTCCGATGGCCTCGCGTTCCAGCCGCTCGAGGTAATCGGGCAGCGACGACGGAACGCCGTCTCCGGAAATGAGCAAAGAACCGGTTGCCGCCCCGGGCTCCAGTGCGTCGCCCGATCGGTCAGCAGAGGGATCATCGACCGCGTCCCCATCGGCGGCCGACTCATTTTCGGTTTCCTCGGCAAACGTCGATCGCAGGCCGAGATCCTCGACATTGATAAGCTCGCCGTCGGAAAAGGCCAGCGCGCGCTCGAGGATGTTTTCGAGTTCCCGGACATTGCCCGGATAGGAATAGGCGCACAGGAATTTCAGCGCGACCGAAGACAGAGCGGGTGTCTGCGCCAGGCCGGCTCGGGCAGCCAATCGACTCAGCATGGCGTGCGCCAGGAGCGGCACGTCGGAGAGCCGCTCGCGCAGCGCAGGCATTCGCAACTCGATGACATTGAGACGGTAGAACAAGTCCTGGCGAAACCGTCCCTGAACGACGCAGTCAGACAGATTCTGATGGGTTGCGCTCAAGATGCGCACATCCACGGGCTCTTCGAGCGTGGCGCCAACTCGCCTCACGGTGCGCTCCTGGATCGCCCGCAACAGCTTGACCTGCATCGCCAACGGCAGGTCGGCCACTTCATCCAGAAACAGGGTGCCGCCGTTGGCCGCCTGGAAAAAGCCGATGCGGTCCTGGTCGGCGCCGGTGAACGCGCCACGGCGGTAGCCGAAGAACTCCGCCTCCATCAGGGCATCGGGTATCGCGCCACAGTTGACTGCGACGAAAGCCTGCGTGGCGCGTGGGCCGCTTTGATGGATCAGGCGTGCGGCGAGTTCCTTTCCCGAGCCCGACTCACCGGTGATCGCGACCGGCGCCATGCTGCGCGACAACCGCTGGACGGTTTCGCGAACCGAGGCGATCGCCTCGGATGCGCCGATGAGCAAAGCCATCGAGCCTCGTCGGGCGCTGTCATCCGACAGCGGCTCAGTCAGGTCAGGCCGGGCTGAGTCGGGCTCAGTGGGCGCACCTGCGCCCACCGGCCTGGGCGCAGGCGTCGACCCGGGGCGACCCGGTGCCGCCTGCGGAACCCTCAGGGCTGATCGCACCAGTGCCCGCACCGCATCGAGCCCGACTGGCTTGGAGAGATAATCAAACGCACCCGCCTTGAGTGCAGCAACCGCATTTTCCGCACTGCCGAACGCGGTGATCACGGCCACCGGCGTGTTCGGACTGAGCGCGCTGATCTCGCTGATCAGCGACACCCCATCCCCATCAGGCAGGCGCATGTCGGTGATGCACAGATCGAAGGCAGTCGCGGCGATCAGCCGGCGAGCGCTGCTCAGGTCGGCCGCACAATCGACATCCAGCCCCATGCCGACCAGGGTCAGCTCCAGCAACTCGCGCAGGTCGGCCTCATCGTCGACCACCAGCACGCGCGGGGAGCGTGCCGAGCGCGACGGCGGACGGGGGGATGGATCAGGCGGAGGCGTCATCTTCCGGGGGTCGCCTGCGGCTCGATGATGAATGCACTGCTCATTGGCGGATTATCGCCCTTTGGCCGGTAGCGCAGATTCGCGCCGTTGGCCGCGCACAGTTCTCTGGCCAGGTACAGGCCCAGGCCCGTGCCACGCGACTCGGTGGTGAAGAAGGGCTCGAAGAGTTGGGCACGATGCGCCTGCGGCACGCCGGGCCCATCATCGCAAACCCGCAACATGGGGCCCTCATCCGTCATGGCCCATTCCAGCCGCACCGCCCCCGGGTGTTCGCTGGCATGGCGCAGTGCGTTGCCCAGCAGGTTGACCAGCACTTGTCGCAGGTTGCCCTCATCGAACCAGATGGTGTCCTCGCAGTCGATGTGCGCTTCGATTCGATTGGAAGGCGTGCCGGTTTGCGCCAGGACGTCGAGCATCACCGATTCGACGAAGGGGCGCACACCGAGCGCTTGCGGCGTGCCGGCACCCCGGCGCGAGATCGACAACACATCCTCGATGATCCGATCGATCCGCAGGCAGTTGCCTTCGATGATGCTCGAAAAGCGCTGCTGCTGAGGCGATTCAAGGCCCTCGCCGAGCAGGCCGTTGGCATGTCGGATCGCCGACAGCGGATTGCGGATCTCATGCGCAATCGAGGCCGACAGCCGCCCCATCGAGGCCAGTTTGAGCTGCTGCGCGCGCTGCTCGACCCGATTCAGGTCCTCGAGGATGACCACCTGATCCACATGCCCCTCACCGACCCGATCAGCGATTCGCAATCGCCGAGCCCGGATTCGACGCCCGGCCCCGGCTGATGCGCCCGGCACGGAAAATTCCACGCCATCCTGAGCACCCGCCCCGCGATCGCGGGTCCCGAGTGCGGCGCGCAGCAGCGGCAAACCGGGCAGACTCGCTTCAGGCCCCGCAAGGCCAGACAGCATGAGGCGAGCCGAGCGATTGATTGCCCTCGGGTCGCCCTGATCGGAAAACACGACCACGCCCTCTGGCAGCTCGCTGATGACCGCCTCGGTGATCGCCAGTTGCCGGCGCAGTTCGGCACCCCGCTGGTCCGCCAGCCGTTGCTGGGTATCCAGTCGGACAGCCAGCCAGTTCACCACGACAACGATGGCCATCAGGGCCGCGCCCATCACGCCGGCTTGAGCGACGGCCGCCTCGTCGACGTCGCCCCTGAACCAGTGCACCCCGCTCATCGTGACCAGCATCAGCGCCGAGATGGCCGCAAAGAACAAGGCCCTGCGGGCGGTCATCAGGATCGCGGCGCCGGCATTGGGCAGGATCAGCAAGACGGCCAGGCCGCTTCTGAGGCCGCCCCCGGCGTCGATCAACAACGACAGTGCGACCAGATCCACCGCAATCTGAATGGCTGCCACGGTCTGCAAGCCCACGCGGCCAGGGCGCGACAAGGGTAGGAACAGGCCCGCGAGCAGCAGATACCCGCCGGTCAGAACCAGAAAACGCGGCCCCTCGAAGGCCATCGAAGGCTCACGGTTGCCCAGCAGCGCAGGGGCATAGGCCAGCAGCACCGAGGCGACCACGATCCGTGCGAGCGCGAAGTACTTCAGTGAACGCCAGTGAGCCCAGGAATCGTCGCGGTCGGGATCGGCCGGGGCCGGGTCGCCACGCCCACTCATGGCTCAGACAGGATCGCGCGGCTCGTTACGATCGGGGCGGGCCGCAGCGTCTGCTGGCCCGGCCGCACCCGCATCGCGATGTGCCTCGCTGCAGTAGAAGCGTCCGCCGGCGAAGCGACCTTCCGTCGCGGGCAAATGGATACCGCATCGAGCACATTGCAGGATGCGCTCGGGCTCGACGATCTGCTCGGGCGGGTTGTCAGCGTGTCCGGTCTTGGGTGCGCTTGAGTCCGCTGTGCCCGCCCGGCTGGCGCGACGCCGGCTGATCACGACGAGCCGCCATGCCAGCCAGGCCAGCGCAGCGATCAGAACCCATGTCAGAACCTTGCCCATGCGAGCGGCCTTTGCGAGATCTGGTCAGAAACGGTTAAGCACCACCTCGAGCACGAAACGCGTGCCGTTGACCAACTGCACACGGCCTTCGGCGAATTTGCCGACCCGGATCTTCGGGCCCTGCAGGTCGGCCATGATGGCCAC
>CAIXXI010000071.1 GCA_903923345.1 uncultured Burkholderiales bacterium
TTGTCGATTGCCAATGGGCCTGCCCGGCCCACACCCCGGTCCCTGAATACATTCGTTTGATCGCGCAGGGTCGCTACGACGACGCCTACATGGTCAACTGGGTCAGCAACGTCTTCCCAGGCATCCTGGGCAGGACCTGCGACCGCCCCTGCGAGCCGGCCTGCCGGCGCGGTCGGGTCGAAGAAAAGAACCTGTCCAAGCCCGAGCCGGTCGCCATCTGCCGCTTGAAGCGCGTGGCGGCGGACTTCAAGGAAGGCGACTCCGTTCGCGACAAGATGCCGGTGCCGCTGCCGCGAAACGGCAAGCGCGTGGCCTGCGTCGGTGCCGGACCCGCCTCTCTGACGGTTGCGCGCGACCTGGCCACTCAGGGCTATGAGGTCACGGTTTTCGAAGGTGAACAGAAGGCCGGCGGCTTCATGTGGACGCAGATCCCGCGCTTCCGTCTTCCTGAGACCGTGATCGACGAGGAAACCGGCTACATCTTTTCACTCGGTGTGGACTTCCGCGGCAATCACCGCATCGACTCCATGACGTCGCTGATGGCCGACTCCTGGGATGCGATTTTTGTCGGCTGCGGTGCCCCCCGTGGGCGCGACCTCGATGTGCCGGGTCGCACCGAGGCAGCGGCCAACATCCATATCGGCATCGAGTGGTTGGCATCGGTGTCCTTCGGCCATGTCACCAAAGTCGGCAAGCGGGTGATCGTTCTGGGCGGAGGCAACACCGCCATGGACTGCTGCCGCTCGGCACGCCGCCTCGGCGCCGATTCGGTCAAGGTGGTGGTTCGAAGCGGGTTCGAGGAGATGAAGGCCTCTCCCTGGGAGAAAGAAGACGCCCTGCACGAAGGCATCCCGATCATCAATTTCCACGTTCCGAAGGCCTTCCTGCACGACGCCAACGGCACCCTGACCGGCATGAGCTTCGAGGTGGTCAAGGCGGTCTACGATGACAAGGGCCGTCGCTCACTGGTGCCCACCGGCGAGCCGGACGCGATCATCGAATGTGATGAAGTCCTGATTGCTGTCGGCCAGGAAAATGCGTTCCCCTGGATCGAGCGCGATTCCGGCATCGAATTCGATAAATGGGGCCTGCCGGTGCTGGGCGAGAACACCCATCAGTCCAGCGTGCCCCGTGTGTTTTTCGGTGGCGATGCCGCCTTCGGTCCGAAGAACATCATCACGGCCGTGGCGCACGGGCATGAGGCGGCAGTCTCGATCGACCGCTTCCTGAACGGCGAAGACCTGGCGAAGCGCCCTGGCCCGATGGTGAATCTGGTCTCGCAGAAGATGGGCATTCACGAGTGGAGCTACGACAACTCGGTCAGCGATGACCTGCGCCACAAGGTGCCCTGGGAGAAGGCGGAGAAAGCTCTTGCCAGCATCAAGGTCGAGGTCGAGCTCGGTTTCGATCTGAAGACCGCCTATCGCGAGGCCGAACGCTGCCTGAACTGCGATGTGCAGACCGTCTTCAACGACAAGCTGTGCATCGAGTGTGATGCCTGCGTCGACATCTGCCCCATGGACTGCATCACCTTCACGCCGAACGGCGAGGAGGCTGATCTGCGCACCCGCCTGAAGGCGCCTTCGGACAACACCGAGCAGGACCTGTACGTGAGTGCGGCGCTCAAGACGAGCCATGTCATGGTCAAGGACGAGGATGTCTGCCTGCACTGCGGGCTGTGCGCCGAGCGTTGCCCGACAGGCGCCTGGGACATGCAGAAGTTCCTGCTCAACACGACCAAGGCGGGCTCGGCTTGCCGTGATCGGGAAATGTTCGCTCAACGCGTTGGGGTCCCCGCATGAAACGCATCGAGGCGGTCAACGACTTCGTCATCAAGTTCGCCAACGTCAATGGTTCGGGATCGGCTTCGGCCAACGAACTGTTTGCCAAGGCGATTCTGCGCATGGGCGTGCCCGTCAGCCCGCGCAACATTTTCCCGTCGAACATCCAGGGTCTGCCGACCTGGTACGAAGTGCGGGTCTGCGAACGCGGCTGGCTGGGGCGTCGCGGCGGCATCGACATGATGGTCGCCATGAATCCGCAGACCTGGGCGCAGGACGTCGCCGAGATCGAGCCGGGCGGCTACCTGTTCTACGACAGCACGCGACCCATGCCAGCCAGCGCATTTCGCCAGGACATCCACGTGATCGGCATGCCGGTCACCGAGATCTGCAATGCCGCCTATGAAGACCCGCGCCAGCGCACCTTGTTCAAGAACATCATGGTGCTCGGCGCCTTGTCGGTGCTGCTGGAAGTCGATTCCTCGGTGATCGAGAAGCTCTTCTCCGAGCAGTACAAGGGCAAGGAGCGTTTGCTCGAGTCGAATGTGCGCGCCCTGCATGCCGGACGCAGTTTTGCCACGGAACACCTCGAAGCCCCGATCGGTCTGCGTGTGCGGCCCGCTGATGCAGTGGGCGATCGCATTTTCATGGAAGGCAACGCCGCCGCCGCGCTGGGCTGCGTCTATGGCGGTGCCACCGTCTGCGCCTGGTACCCGATCACGCCGTCGTCGTCGGTTGCCGAGGCCTTTCAGAGCTACTGCAAGAAATTTCGCCACGATCCCGAGACCGGCAAGGCGCGCTACGCGATCGTTCAGGCCGAAGACGAAATCGCCTCGGTCGGCATCATCACCGGCGCGGGCTGGAACGGTGCACGGTCGTTTACAGCCACCTCCGGCCCAGGCGTGTCGCTGATGACCGAGTTCATCGGTCTTGCCTACTTCGCCGAGATTCCGTTCGTGATCATCGACGTGCAGCGCGGCGGCCCCTCCACCGGCATGCCCACCCGCACCCAGCAAGCCGATCTGCTCTCCAGCGCCTATGCCTCGCATGGCGACACCAAGCATGTGATGTTGCTGCCGCAGGACCCGGCCGAATGTTTTGAGCATGCGGCGGTCGCGCTCGATCTCGCCGAACGCTTGCAGACCCCGGTGTTCGTGATGACCGACCTGGACATTGGCATGAACCAGCGGCTGTGTGCGCCGCTGCAATGGGACGAGTCGCGCGGCTTCGACCGGGGCAAGGTGCTGACCGCTGAACAGCTCGAAGCCGGGTTCGATTTCGGTCGCTACAAGGACGTTGATGGCGATGGCATTCCGTGGCGCACGCTGCCCGGTACGCACCCCACCAAGGGCAGCTACTTTACCCGTGGCACCACCCGCGACGCCTATGCCCGCTACTCCGAAGCCGGCCCGGACTATCTCTACAACGTGCAGCGCCTGCTGCAGAAGTTCGATACCGCAGCCAATATCGTGCCCGCACCGATCGTGAAGTCAGCCGGCAAGCGCACGCGATTCGGCGTCATTTATTTCGGCTCGACCTCGCCGGCCATGGACGAAGCGCTCGAAGCGCTGTCGGATGCCGGCGTCCTGGTCGATGCCATGCGCCTGCGGGCCTTCCCGTTCCCCAAGAGTGTGCTCGAGTTCATCGCTGCACATGAACAGGTGTTCGTCGTTGAGCAGAATCGCGATGCCCAGATGCGAACCCTGCTGGTCAACGAACTCGAGGTCGACCCGGCTCGCCTGGTTCCGATCCTGCACTACGACGGCACCCCGATCACCGCCCGCTTCATCACCCGAGCCATCGGGGAGCATGTCGGTACGCCGGTTGATGCCCATGAGAAGGAGATCGCCAAATGACCTATATCGCCAAGCCCCGACTGCATCATCCGACACTGCAGCGCAACGCGGTCGGTTACACCCGCCGCGATTACGAAGGCAAGATCTCGACCCTGTGCGCCGGATGCGGGCATGACTCGATCTCGGCAGCGATCATCCAGGCGGTCTGGGAGCTCGATGTTCAGCCGCATCGCGTGGCCAAGCTCTCCGGGATCGGCTGTTCGAGCAAGACGCCGGATTATTTCCTCGGCGCCAGCCACGGCTTCAACACGGTTCACGGTCGCATGCCGAGTGTGCTCACCGGCGCGAACCTGGCCAATCGCGAGCTGCTGTATCTGGGCATCTCGGGTGACGGCGATTCCGCCTCGATCGGGCTCGGTCAATTTGCCCATGCGATGCGACGCGGTGTCCGCATGGTCTACATCGTCGAAAACAACGGCGTGTATGGCCTCACCAAAGGGCAGTTCTCCGCCACGGCCGATCGCGGCAGTCGCAGCAAGAAAGGCGCAGTCAACAACGATTCACCGGTCGATCTGGTCGGCCTGGCGATGCAATTGGGCGCAACCTATGTCGGCCGCGGGTTTTCGGGCGACAAGGCGCAGCTGGTGCCGCTGATCAAGGGCGCGATCAATCATGGGGGGGCAGCCTTCATTGATGTCATCAGCCCGTGTGTGGCCTTCAACAACCACGAAGGCAGCACTCGCAGCTATGACCATGTGCGTGCCCACAACGAGGCGGTCAGCCGAATCGACTTCATCGACCTGGCCCGCGAAGTGATTGCCGAGCCGGCACCTGGCGGCGTGATTGAACTGCCGCAGGCAGATGGTTCGATGATGCGCCTGCGCAAGCTGCATGCCGACCATGACCCGACCGATCGTCGGGCGGCCATGAATCACATGCAGGCGATGGCAGCAGAGGGCGAAATCGCGACCGGTCTGTTGTATGTCGATCCGGATGCAAGCGACCTGCATGCAGTGCTCGAGACCGTTGATGCACCGCTCAGCACGCTGGATGAATCGATGTTGTGTCCTGGTGCCTCTGCGCTGGAACGCATCAACGCGGCATTGCGTTAAGCCGCCAGGCGCTGAACAGGGCGCTGGCCATGGCCAGCGCTGCGCCGATCAGCAGGGCATGGGCTGCACCGATCCATTGCCCGATCTGGCCAAACACCAGACTGCCGATCGGCATCGCACCGATGAACATCGCGGTGTAGATGGCCATCACGCGGCCGCGCATCGAATCGGTGACGCGGCCCTGGATGGTCATGTTGGTCGAGACCGCCTGGGCAATCGTGCCCAAGCCCACCAGCATCATGCCGATCGCCGCCATCGGTATCCAGCGGCTCAGGCAGAACACCATCAGGCCCGTGGCGGCCGATACATTGCCGGCGATTGCGATCCAGCGCAGCCGGGTATTGCTGCGACGCGCGGCCAAAGTAATGGCTGCAGACATGGCTCCCACACCCGCACAGGAAATGAACATGCCGACCAGTTCCGGGTGGGCACCATACAGTTCAGCGACCGCCGCGGGCATCAATGAGTTGTAGGGGCCAACACCAAAGCCCAGCATGAACACACCCAGCAGCATCTGCGCGATGGTGCGATCAGAAAAGGCGTGTTTCCAGCCTTCCAGGTACTGGGTGAGAAACGAGCTTTTCGTCGAAGCCGACAGGTGTGCGTCGGGTGTTCTGATGCGCCACAACTGGAACAGGATGGCCGTCAGGGCAATCGGGTGCAGCAGCAGGCAGGCGGCTTCACCGAACCAGCCGATCAGCAGGCCCCCGATCGCAGGGCCGATGAAGCGGGCAGTGTTCAGTGCGCTGGAGTGCAGTGCGACTGCGTTGGGCAACACCTTCCGATCCTCGACCAGTTCGCTGATGAAGCTGTGACGAATCGGTATCTCGCAGGCAAAAGCCAGCCCGCGAAGTGATGCGATCACCAGCAGCAGGCTGGCATTGATCTGTCCGGTGGCGGTGAGCCCGGACAGAACAATCCCCAGCACCGCCACGAAAGCGAGGATGGCCATCAGCAGACGCCGTCGCGAGTAGCGGTCGGCAAAGAGTCCGGCGATGGGCGAGATCACGATCGCCGGCGCCAGTTGGGCAAATCCCAGCGCCCCCAGCAGGGCCACCGATCCGGTCAGCCGATATCCCAGCCAGGCGATGCCCACCCCGTGTGCGAATCCGCCAATGAGGGCAATCGACTGCCCGGTGAAATAGCGGCGGAACTCGCGGTGGGCGAGGGCTGGAAAGCGGCTCATCGGGTGCTGGATATCCGCTGAAAAATTCTTTTTCCGATCGCGGCGCGATGCACCTCCGAGGCGCCGTCATAGATGCGAAAGGGCCTCAGCTTTCGCGCGATCAGGGCGATTGGCTGGTCCTCGCACATGCCGATTGCACCGGCGAGCTGGGAGGCCCGATCGGCAATGCGATCGAGTGCTTCGCTCACAAAAACCTTGGCCATCGAGGATTCATGCCGGATGGACAGACCCGCGTCAAGCTTTCGGGCGACATCGGCGGTCATCAGTCGGCAGGCATACAGGTCGATGTGGGCATCGGCGACCATGGCCTGAACCTGCTGGTGCTCGGCCAGCCGGGCACCGAAGGACTCCCGGGTCGCGGCATGTTCCTGAGCGATTTCGATCGCCCGCTGTGCCAGACCGATCCCACGCATGCAATGAAACAGGCGCGCGCCTTCCAGGCGCAACTGGGCGTAATCGAAGCCTTTGCCAGGCTCTCCGATCAGGGCCTCAGGACCGACCCGACAGCCTTCGAGCCGGATCTCGCCATGGCCTCCGGGCGCAAAGGGATCGATCGATGGGATCGAGCGCACGAGGTTCCAGCCGGGGTTGTTGGTGTCAACGATGAACCAGCTGGCACCTTCGTCACTGCGCGCCACGACCAGCGCGAAGGCCGCACCGACTGCACCCGAGGCGAACCATTTGTGGCCATCGAGGATCCAGCCGTCGCCATCGCGACGGGCGCGCGTGGACAACATGCGCGGATCGGACCCGACACCGGGCGCAGGCTCGGTCATCGCGAAGGCCGAGCGCACCTCGCCGGCCATCAGGGGGGCCAGCCACCGATCGCGCTGAAGGGGCGTGGCCAGGTGCAGCAGGGTATCGATGTTGGGCTGATCGGGTGCGGCGCATCCCAGGGCGCCTGCGCCCAGAAAGCTGCGGCCGGCCACCTCGAAAACCCGGGCGCAGTCATGCCAGTTCAGGCCCAGCCCGCCCAGGGGCGGGGGTAGCTGTGGAGACACCAGGCCGCGGCGCTCGGCCTCACGGCGCAGGTCTTTCGTGACGGCATCGAGCCAGGCGATGTCCTGTGCACGCGCCATGTCTTCACGCGGAATGGCGCATTCGTCGATGAAGGCGCGAACGCGCGCGCACAGCGCATCGAGCTCGATGGGTGACAGGCCGGGACGGGTCCCTGCAATGGCGTTCACAGGATCTCCTGGAAGGGCGTTCGGGCAGTGTGCTTCATTCGTCTGATTGTCGTGAGCCGGCCAGCAGCCACAGGCCGACGGTCAGTGGGGCCAGGGCGAGCGCGATGTAGGTGGCGCCGTGACTGCCCAGCGGTCCGACCAGACTCGAGAAGGCGACCGGGCCGATCATCGCGCCGCAGAAGGTGAGGAATTGTGTGCCGCCGGTCACGGTGGCGAGCTGAGCCGCGGGCACCCGGTGCGCGAGGTCGGCAAAAAACACGCCGTTCCAGGCCATCGAGGTGGCCGCACAGCCCAGTGCGGCAGTCAGCATCAGCCCACTGGGTGCATCGGCCGGAAGGCTGCCCAGCAGGGCCGCTGCGATCGCCATGGCCACGCCCAGCAGACCGAGCAGCCGCGTTGGTGCGATCCATCGGTCCGAGACCTGGCCCCACATGATCCGGGTCAAGACACTGAGCACCTGCGAGGCCGAGAGAATGCCGGCGGCCACAGCCAGACTCAATGCGTGCTCGAGCTTGAGGTAAGACACCAGAAAGGTCACGAAGCACAGCTGGGTCATCGAGTAGGTCATCGAGGCCACACCCAGACGGCGCAAGGCCGGCTGCTGCCAGACCTTGCGCAGCGGTTCGATCATCGTCGCGTGAAGACGGCTCGGCCCTGTCGTTGAAGGACTCGGACTGTCTTGGGTGTCGTGATCATCGAGTACCCTGGCGCGGCTCAGGATCAGCGCCAGAGCCAGGCAGCTTGAGGCGAGCACCAGCACCGCGATCGGCCAGGACATCGTCCACAGCAGGGCGGGCACAATCAGGCCAGTCAGCCCGACGCCGACTGGAACCCCGGTCTGCTTGATGGAAAAGTACAAGCCACGCCGATGCGCCGGGACATGGCGCGAGAGGATGCGCGATGCAGCCGGATTGGGCAGCCCGTAGCCGATCCCGATGGCCACGGCGGCTGGTGCCAGCAGCAGCCAGAGCGAGGGCATGGACGCGGCCGCGGCCAGGATCAGCCCGATCATGCAGGCATACAGCGCCCATTGGCTCATCCGGATCGCACCGTGACGGCCGACCCGTGAACCGCCGATCAGTCCCGAGAACATCGCACTGCAATAGGCCAACCCGACCAACCAGCCGACCCGGTGGGGCGCCACGCCGAGCATCGGTGCCACCACCGGCGCCAGCACCGAGGGCGCAGTCATGGCAATGGTGGCGCTGGCTTGCACGGCCAGCGTCGCCGCCAGGGCCAGTCCGGCACGCGTGCGAGGCGCCTGCTCGCGCTGATCCGGCTGACTGCCGGTTGGCATGGTTGCCAGCGCGGCGGGTCCTGAAGGGGAGGGGGCGGGGGTTTGCATGGATGAACCGGTCGAGTATAGGGCTCGCCCGAGCACCGGTATGATCGTCCGATCGCACACCGTTCCGGGATCGATTGCCATGAACCTCTCCGAGATCCGCCAGATCACCGACGCCTGCTGGGACGCCGACCTCCTGCCCCGACTGGTCGAATACATCCGGCTGCCCGCGAAGTCCCCGGCCTTCGATGAAAGCTGGGCTGCGCATGGTCACCTTGCGAAGGCCATCACCGATGCCGAGCACTGGGCACGCGCCCAGGGCATTGCCGGAATGACCCTGGAGGTGGTGTCGATCGATGGGCGCACACCCTGCCTGTTCTTCGACATTCCCTCCACACACGGGCTGGGCGAGGATCGCACCGTGATGTTCTATGGTCACCTCGATAAACAGCCTGAGATGAGCGGCTGGAGAGAAGACCTCGGTCCCTGGACACCCAAGATTGAGAACGGCAAGCTCTATGGCCGCGGCGCGGCTGACGATGGCTATGCCTTGTATGCCGCGCTGACCGTCGTGCGCGCGATGGATGCAACCCGCATGCCCCGGCCTCGATGTGTCGGCCTGATCGAGACCTGCGAGGAAAGTGGCAGTCCGGATTTGCCGGCCTATCTGCGCAAACTCGCCCCGCGTCTGGGTCAGGTTCAACTGGTGGTCGGCCTGGATTCGGGCTGCGGCAACTACGATCAGCTCTGGGTCACGACCTCCCTGCGCGGACTGGTCGGCGGTGTGCTCACCGTCGAGATCCTGCAGGAAGGCGTGCACTCGGGTTCTGCCAGCGGCATCGTGCCATCGTCATTTCGAATCGCCCGAAAGCTGCTCAACCGTCTGGACGATGTCGACACCGGTCGGCTGTTGCCTGAAGGCTTTCATGCAGCGATTCCGGATGAGCGCATCGAACAGGCCCAGGCGGCCGGGGTGATCCTGGGCGATTCCATCTGGAAGCAGTTTCCGTGGGTCGGTTGCAACCATGGCCCTGACGCGCACGCCCATGCCATGCCGACCACGACCGATCCGGTCGAAGCAATTCTGGCCCGCACCTGGCGTCCTGCGCTGTCCGTGACCGGCGCCGAGCATCTGCCCGGGATCGCCGCCGGCGGCAATGTGCTCAGACCCAAGACGTCCCTGAAACTGTCGCTGCGTATTCCGCCCACCGTCGATGGCGAGCGGGCGGCAGCCCTCATGCGCGAAGTCCTTGAATCTGACCCGCCCTATGGCGCCCGGGTCAAGTTTTCCGGCGGGCATGGCGCAACCGGATGGAACGCCCCGCCAACGGCCAGCTGGCTCAGGAAGGCGGTGGATGCGGCGTCGCAGGCCGCCTGGGGCCGACCCGCTGCCTGGATGGGCGAGGGCGGCACCATTCCCTTCATGAGCATGCTGGGCGAGAAATTCCCTGATGCGCAGTTCCTGATCACCGGCGTGCTTGGTCCGCAGTCCAATGCCCATGGGCCGAACGAGTTCCTGCACATTGATGCGGTCAAGCGCCTGACCACGGCAGTGGCCGGAGTCCTGACCGCCGTGCGTTGAACCCGCAGGGCCGGTCAGGCGGAGGGTGTGCCCGGCCCCAGGGTGAAATAGAAGCGACTGCCCTGATCAACGGCTGACTCAGCCCAGATCCGGCCCTGGTGTCGGGCAATGATGCGGGCGACAGTGGCCAGACCCACCCCGGTTCCAGGGAATTCCGATTCGCTGTGCAGGCGCTGGAAGACGCCAAAGAGCCGATCGGCATATCGCATGTCGAAACCGGCACCATTGTCCTGAACGCAGTACACACGATCCGCACCCTGCCCGGTACAACTGAACGCGATGCGGGCCTCCTCGCGACGGGATGAATATTTCCAGGCGTTGCCAATCAGGTTTTGCAGCAGCACGCGCAGCAGCAGTGGGTCTGCCTGCGCAATCATTCTGGGTTGCACGCTGATCACGCACTGACGCTGCGGCTCGATGAGGTGCAATTCGTCTGCGATCACATCGGCCAGTCGAGACAGATCGACCGGCTCGCGAGACACCGGCTGGCCTGACAGGCGAGCGAGTTCGAGCAGTGCATCCACCATCCCGGTCATGCGTGTGGCGGCTGCCCGGATGCGCTGCAGGTGCTCGAGCGCGGGGTGATCGAGCTGCTCGCCGTAGTCTTCTTCCAGGATGCGTGCAAATCCGTCGATGACCCGGATCGGGGCGCGCAGGTCATGCGAGACGGTGTAGGTGAAGGATTCAAGCTCCTGGGACGACGCTTCGAGCTGATTCGCACGCTCGTCCATCTGCAGACGCAGTTCAGCCAGTCGATCGTCGGCTTCCCGGATGTGCTGCAAGGCCTCACTGCGGTCATGCATCAGGAGCGCAGCGCAGGCACGCAAGGACGAGCGCCCCGATAAGGGTTCGAGCCGCAGATCGACCGTGCGTGCTTCACCCTGCTTTCGAGCGATGTCACCCCTGATGCGGACATCGTGCCGTCCGCGCAAACCTTCATTGATGAGCCGATGCACATCTGTATGCTCGCCGGAGAACAGCATTCGCGAGGGCAACTCGCGCAGTTCGCGCTCGGTCCGGTCGAACAGCCGACTGGCAGCCGCATTGGCCCAGATTACATGCCAGCCACCGGTTGCGGTGGCAAGCGCCTCGATCCAGACCACGGGTTCAGGCGATGCGAGCAAGGCTGTGGTCGCCAATCGCCGCGAGCGTTCGCTGACGACCTCGGCACTGGCCTCGCGAGACACTCCGGCGTACCCGAGGAAGCGTCCCTGCGCATCATGTCGAGGCATGCCACTGTCAATGGCAATCCATGCGCGCCCGGTCGGGTCGGTCCAGACCCAGGCGAATTCCCGGTAGGTTTCCTGACGCTCCAGCCGGGCACGGTGCGTCTGCCAGTCGGATCCGTCCAGTGGCAAGGCTCCGTCGTCCCAGAGGCACTGCCCCAGGCGCAGCGCCATCGGGCCAGGCAGCGCGCCGTCATCCACCCGGACGATGCGTCCGTGCACATCACTTTCCCAATACCGATCGCGCGACAGCCGGGCGCGGACCGCCTGAGCCGGATCCGCGATCGGCGCCGTGTTCCGCGTGCTGTCGCCCGAACCGGTCGCATCAGCTCCCGCTTGAACCGGACGCTGCCCATTCATGTTTTGATCAGGAATGTCCAAGACAATTTTTAGACACAATCAGGATGATTCCGTACAATCAGAACTTACCCGAATTCGCTTGCCGTGCTGGTCAGACCCCAATGACCGATGATCGGCTGACGCCCGCGGTCGGCTCATGTTCATCGGCATCAGGCCGATACTACGAGGTGCTTGCGCTGACCTGTTCCTGACGGAATCAATGAACCCATCCTCATCGCTGCCCGTTGCCGATACCCTGCCGAGAGTCCTGCTCGTGCATGCAGACGTGCTTTGGCTGATGAACACCGGCCGCGAGTTGAGAGAGCACGGCCTGCTGGTGACCGAATGCAGCGTGTTCGACCATGCCATCGACTGGCTCGGTGAGATTCACGCCGACTGTGCGGTGATCGATGGCACGATGAGTGCCGGAAACGGATTCGAGTTGTGCCGTCGACTCCGCGCCGATCCCAGAGCTTCAGAACTGCCGATCCTCATGCTGACCCGACTCGATTCGGGTGAGAGCGCTGAATTGTCCAAGGAAGCGGGCGCTTCCGAATTTTGTGCGCATGACATCGACTCCCAGGTGCTGATCCACCGGATCCGCCAGATGCTCTGGACCGCCCTGCTCGAACGCTCGGTCGGCCGCACGCAGTCGAGGGCCCAGATCCAGGCCACTCAGGTTTCGGGTCGATTCGTCTGGACGTCCACCAGCGGCACATTGAGCGTCGAGCCCAACCTGCGGGGCCTGCTGGAGTTGCCCCATGAGCTGGCGCACATTGAACTCGATGCCTTGCTGCAGCGCCTGAATGGTCGTGACCGCAGACGGATCCGGTCACACATGGGTCGGCTGCTTGAGGGCGGGCCTTCGGTCCAGACCGAATTCGAGCTGCGCTCTTCATTGAGCGGATACCGCTCCCTGCGCCTGTCGGTTGAACAGGTGATGGCACTCGAGCAGGGCGGCTACGAGGTGCGAGGCGTTCTGCTGGATGTCACGCCATCGGCCGGCGCTCAGACTCGTCTGTATCGGCTGACCCACTACGACACCCTCACGGGCTTGCCCAACCGGGCCTGGTTGTTCGAGCAGCTCAAGAGCAGTCGACACAAGCAAGTCAGCGGGGTGGGGCTGGCGGTTCTGAATATCGATCGCTTCAATGAAGTGGCGCAAGCCTTCGGCGCCGACATCCGGGATCGCCTGGTGATCGAGGTGGCCCATCGCTTGCGACGCCTGGCGCGTGCCAGCCGCCCGCAATGGGGCGCTTCGGCACGGATTGCCTCGGTGGCCTATCTGGGCGGCGACGATTTCGCGCTCTTGCTCGAAGATGCATCGGACTTGAAGGATGCCGAGATGGCCTGCCGGCATGTCGTCGATGTGATTGCTGAGCCCTTGAAGTTCGAGGATCGGGAGTTCTTTCTGAAGACTTCGGTCGGTGTGCATGTTGGCGATATCCGAACCGAAGACGCGGCCGACTGGATTGCTCATGCCGAACTCGCCCGTCGCCTGTCAGCCTCGGCGGGCGGCAATCGTGTGATAAGTTTCAGTCCCTCGATGTCCGAAGAGGCTGCCGAGCGCCTGACGCTGGAGCGTGATCTGCGCTACGCGATCGCTCGCAAAGAACTGTCCATCTATCTGCAACCCAAACTCGATGCCCTTCATGGCGAACTGGTGGGCTTTGAGGGGCTGATGCGATGGCAGCGTCACGGCAAGATGCAAGCGCCCAGCCGCTTCATCGCGCTGGCCGAGGAAAGTGGTCTGATTGACAGGCTCGGAGAATGGGCAATTGACCAAGCTTGCGCGGCCCTGGCGAGGCTGAGTCAGACCCGCCACAAGGACTGCACCATCTCCGTGAATCTGTCGGCTCGCCAATTGCATGATGGCCGCTTGCCCCGGATCATCGCGGATGCACTGGAACGGCACAGCGTCGCGGCCAATCGCCTCGAAGTCGAACTGACCGAATCAGCCCTGATGGAAAATCCCGATCAGGCGCTGGAAGAACTCACCGCCATTCGGGCGCTGGGGGTGGGTCTGGCGATTGATGACTTCGGTACGGGGCATTCCTCGCTCGCTTACCTGACCCGCTTGCCACTGACCGCGCTCAAGATCGACCGGTCGTTCGTCCAGGACGTTGCCACGGTCGATTCAGCTCGGATTGTCGCCACGGCAATCATCGGACTGGCTGAAAACCTGAGTCTGAGCGTGATAGCCGAGGGGGTTGAAACCGAAGCCCAGCGAGATGCGCTGATCTGGCTGGGTTGCGATATTCATCAGGGCTTTCTGTATGGTCGCGCCGTGCCGCTCGATGAAGCCATCGCGCAGTTCGCCGAGCCGGCCGCTCGCGCGACGGTTGATCAGGGGCATTTGTGGCCGCAATCCTGAGCTCGGACGATCAGCGCTCCGCCAGTAGCCCCGGGGTGATGGCCGATCGGCGCGAATTGTCGCTGGTCGAATCTGCCCGATTGGCGATTCGCCACATGACGGACACCCGGGTTGCCCCGACGCCGGCCAATTATGCGAAGTCCTGGATTGCGGTGGGCGGCCCCCGCGATGCGCTGGCTGACAATGCCCGGCTCGGGGCGGTGCCCCGCAGTGAAGGCTCCAATCAGACCTCGGTGGCATGCGGCGAAAATGCGGAACTCCTCGAAATCGTGCGGATCCTCTGCTCGAGCCTCGAGGTCCTGGGTGAGGCAGACCCCTGGATTCAGGGCCAATTGAAAACGGTTCGGGAGGCCGTCGGAAAAGGCAGCGATCGTCGCTCACTGGCCTCAGCGCGTGTGCTCCTAGAGCAGACGCAGGCTTCGCAGCGACTGATCAATGGCCGGCGCCGTGATGCGCTGGCTTCGCTCAGAGCGCTGCTGCCCGATCTGCTCGGACAGGCTGCGCTCGTGGGCACGAATTCCGAGGCATTTTCGCTTGCGGTTTCAGCTCACCTTGAGTCAATTTCCAAGGCTGATTCGCTCGAGGTGATGGCTGACCAGCTTCGCCACCTGGTGGCGGATGCCCGCACGATGCAAGATGCCGGCACCACGGCACAGCGCAAGCTCCAGGACACCGCCTCGCGTGCGCGTCAACTGGAATCAGAAGTGCAACGGCTGGAAGCGCAACTGGCCCAAA
>CAIXXI010000072.1 GCA_903923345.1 uncultured Burkholderiales bacterium
CTTCCTGCCCCTGCACCGGGCCGTCGAGAGCTCCGACGCGGCCTCGGTGCTGGCGTTGGCCAAGGCCGGCTCCCCAATCGAGGAGCCCTCGGACGCCCACCATGGCAACAGGCCGATGATGATCGCAGCGCGCCTCGGCCACGCCGAGGTCGTCGACGCCTTGATCTCGCTAGGGGCCGATCCATCGGCCAGCAACGCCCACGGCTATACCCCCTTGGACTGGGCCTCTTACGGCAAAGGATCGAAGTTCGAAAGGATTCGGGAGCTGCTCGCTCGATCGGGAGCGCGGCGCGGCGAAGGCGCCAAGGAGACCTGAGGCGGAATAGGCCGACGCCCGGAATAAGGGCTATACCCGGAATGCCATCTCCGTACACGTATGCACGGTTTTCGGAGAGTGGGTAGAAGCGTGGGCAGGAAGGCTACCTGCTGATGACCCCTAGTGTTTATGCGGGTCTTTAGCCATTCTTGGCGGAGAGAGGGGGATTCGAACCCCCGAAGGGCTATTAACCCTTACACGCTTTCCAGGCGTGCGACTTAAACCACTCATCCATCTCTCCGAGGGGCGCGATTGTACCGCAGTGATCGCGCTTGCGGCGCAGACGCCGCCTCTGGCAGGCCGCTTCATCACTGACGGTCCGGACGATGCAGTCGATCGACCCATTCAAGGGTCTGCGAAGACGGTCGACGGGTCAGCAGGCTGACCACCACGATCACCGCAAAGCCGACCGGCACCCCAAAGACACCTGCCGCGATCGGCTGGATGTCCCACCACAAGGATGTAATCGGCTCGGTGCGCGGAATGCCCAGTGCCATTTCCCTCAACCAGGGCTGGGTTCGAAGCATGTAGTAGAGCGTCACCCCCAACCCGGCCAGCATCCCCAACACCGCG
Organism: uncultured Burkholderiales bacterium; assembly: GCA_903923345.1. Classification (GTDB taxonomy): domain Bacteria; phylum Pseudomonadota; class Gammaproteobacteria; order Burkholderiales; family Burkholderiaceae_E; genus UBA4615. The sequence continues at coordinate 890 of CAIXXI010000072.1, forward strand.
CCGAGTCCGGTTGCGCGCTTCCAGAAGATCCCCAGCACGAGCGCCGGAAAAAAACCGGCAGCGGCAATCGAGAAAGCCGCCGAAACCATGAACAGGATGTCGGCCGGTTTGCGTGCGGCCACCAGCGCAGCCAGCATGGCCACCAGCAGAAGCAGCACCTTGGAGATCAGAACCCGCCTGGCAGTTGCCGCATTGGGATCAATGATCCGGTGATACAGGTCATGCGACAGCGCACTGGCGATTGTCAGCAACAGCCCATCCGCCGTCGACAGCGCAGCCGCCAGACCGCCTGCGGCAACCAGTCCGGAGATCACGAAGGGCAAGCCGGCAATCTCGGGCGTGGCCAGCATGACGATGTCCTGACCGATGCTGATCTCGGCCAGCTGAACGACCCCGTCGCGGTTCATGTCGATGATCGACAACAGGGTCGGATCGACCTTCGACCAGGACTGCACCCAACCCGGAAGCGCGCTGAATGCGGTTCCAACCACATCGTGGTAGATCACGTATTTCACCAGCACCGCCAAGGCCGGGGCGGTGAGATAGAGCAGCAGAATAAAAAACAGCGACCAGCCCACCGAGCTTCGCGCGTCGCTGACGGAAGGCGTGGTGTAGTACCGGGTCAGCACATGCGGCAACGATGCCGTGCCCACCATCAGACAAAAGACCAGCGCGAGAAAGTTGCGCCGGGCAATGTCGCGCTCCTCGGAGTCTCGCCCTGGATAGGCCTCGCCATGCCGAAGCGGGGCCGCACTGCGCTCTGACTGTTCGAGGTCGCGCTGCCACTGCAATCGCGCGGATGCCTCGTCCTTCGGATAGCGGGCAATCGCGTCTTCAACCAGAACAATGTCCCGGCGGCTCGCACCCTCTCTCTTGAGACGCTGCAATTCGGCTTCGAGTCGAAGGCGCTCCTGAACGAAATATTTCGCCGGCTGCTCAAGGGCCTCCCGGGCGAACTGCGCCCGATCCCGAAACATCTGCCTGACCTCGATTTCGCCTGGATCATCGATCAGCTGGCGCTCGAGTTCGGTGATC
>CAIXXI010000073.1 GCA_903923345.1 uncultured Burkholderiales bacterium
CACCTTGCGGCAGATCTTGGACAGCTCGCGCTCAAGCGAACGGACACCGGCTTCGCGGGTGTAATAGCGAACGATGTCGCGCACCGCGGCTTCCGAGACCGTGAGCTCGCCGTCCTTCAGACCATTGTTCTTTTGCTGCTTGGGCAGGAGGTAACGCTGAGCAATGCTGACCTTCTCATCTTCGGTATAGCCCGACAGACGAATCACTTCCATCCGGTCCAGCAAGGCTGGCGGGATATTCAGCGAATTCGCGGTGGCCACGAACATCACATCCGACAGGTCGTAATCCACCTCGACGTAATGGTCTACGAAGGTGTGGTTCTGTTCCGGATCCAGCACCTCGAGCAGGGCCGACGACGGATCACCCCGGAAATCCATGCCGAGCTTGTCGACTTCATCAAGCAGAAACAGCGGATTGCGAACGCCAACCTTGGCGAGGTTCTGCAGGATCTTGCCCGGCATGGATCCGATGTAGGTGCGACGGTGGCCACGAATCTCGGCCTCATCGCGCACACCGCCCAGTGCCATGCGAACGAACTTGCGATTGGTTGCTTTCGCAACCGACTGGCCCAGCGAGGTCTTGCCCACACCCGGCGGTCCGACCAGGCACAGGATCGGCGCCTTGACCTTGTCGACGCGTTGCTGCACAGCGAGGTACTCAAGGATGCGTTCCTTGACCTTGTCCAGACCGAAGTGGTCCTGATCGAGCACGGCCTGCGCATTCGCGAGGTCGTTGTTGACCTTGCTCTTCTTGCGCCACGGCAGCCCGACCAGCACATCGATGTAATTGCGAACGACGGTGGCTTCAGCAGACATCGGCGACATCAGCTTGAGCTTTTTGAATTCGGCTTCGGCCTTCTTCCTGGCATCGACCGGCATGCGAGCGGATTTGATCTTCTTCTCGATCTCCTCCATGTCGGCGCCGTCTTCGCCCTCACCCAGTTCCTTCTGGATGGCCTTGACCTGCTCATTGAGGTAGTACTCGCGCTGGCTCTTTTCCATCTGACGTTTCACACGCCCGCGGATGCGCTTTTCGACCTGGAGAATATCGAGCTCGGTTTCAATCTGAGCCAGCAGCTTTTCGAGGCGCTCACCGATGCCCAGGGTCTCGAGGATGTCCTGCTTCTGCTCGATCTTGATCGGCAGATGGGCTGCGATGGTGTCTGCCAGCCGACCGGGATCATCGATCCCGTTGAGCGACGTGAGGATCTCGGGCGGAATCTTCTTGTTCAGCTTCACGTACTGATCGAACTGGGTCAGGATCGCGCGGCGCAGTGCCTCGATCTCTGCGCCCGGATCCGGCCCCTCCACGATCGAATCCAGTGTGCAGGTGAAGTGCGCGCCACTGTCGTCAATCGAGGTGATGCGGGCGCGCTGAGTGCCTTCGATCAGCACTTTCACTGTGCCATCAGGCAGTTTGAGCATCTGAAGGATGTTCGAGACACAGCCGATTTCATAAATGTCGGATGCGACCGGCTCGTCCTTGGAAGCATTCTTCTGGGCCACGAGCATGATGCTCTTGCCAGCTTCCATCGCGGCCTCGAGGGCCTTGATCGATTTGGGTCGACCCACGAACAGCGGGATGACCATGTGCGGAAACACCACCACATCGCGCAAGGGCAGCAGCGGCAGGTTCGAATGAATCGGGGATGGTGTAACTGACGGTGAGTCGGACATCAGGAGGGTTCCTCTCGGCAGAGTCGTGGTCAGCATCTTGGGCTGACCTCTAGCGTTTCAAGCATACGCCGATTCAAGCATGGCACGGCACAGGGCCATGCGCGGAATAAGGGCGGAAATCGCACGCGCCTGAAGGCATATGCCTCGAAGCGGGGCCGTGGTGATCGATGGGTCGAGCCAGGCGTTGTGAGCCAGGCTGCGCGCTCATTCGGCGCAGAGGGGTCAGGGCGTTTTGGATCGGGGCGAAGCCCCGGTCTGTCTGCAGCGCGCGCTTTTTGCGCCAAGCGTGCGATGAGCTCTTCAATCTTTTTACCGACCACCATCATCAGGTCGGCCAA
>CAIXXI010000074.1 GCA_903923345.1 uncultured Burkholderiales bacterium
AAATTGCCAGGCATTGGGCCCTTACAGCCCCTCCTGGCAGGCAAGCACATCCCGAGCGCGCCGCAGAAATGCAGCGCGCTCGCATCAGTCACTCAGCCTTTACCGCGGCGAGCCTGCACGCGTGCGCCTGCAGAGCGAGCATGCGTACCGATGATTTTGCCTCGCAGTTTGACGACTGCTGAAATGGGATTGCCAGGCTTGACCGCCGGGGCTTTCGGTGAAGTCTTGGCCGCAGGCGCTGCTTTTTTCTTGGGCGATGCGACCACCACAGGCTTACCCGATGCCGGTTTCGCAGGCTTGGCTGCAGCGGCCTTAGCAGCTGGCTTAGCTACAGGTTTGGCTGCAGCTTTGGCTGCGGGCTTGGCTGCAGGTTTCGCAGCCTTGGCGGCGATGCGCTTGGCCACCGATTTTTTGGGCTTAGCAGGCGCAGCGGCGGTGCGGGTCGCCTTGGCGGCCTTAGCCGGCTTGGCGGCCGCGCGCTTGGCGGGCGGGGTTTCAAGACTGCTTTGCCGTGCCTCCAGACGCGTCAGGGCTTCAGCAAAAATCTGCGCCTTTTGTTCTGTACGCCGGTTCGCTTCGCCCGAGGCACCGCGCTTGCTGCCGGTGGCTGCGCGTGTGGCCGCCACCTGACGACGGAAGAGGTCCGTGTTTTTATCGCGCAAGGTACGCGCCTTGGCAATGCGCGAACGCAGCTGAACCGGCGTGAGCGTTCCGATTGCATCGCTTAACGACGAGAGAAAAACCTCCATCTCGGCGGCGGTACAGATTTTTAATGCCTGGGCGCGGTTATAGGCCATCGACGTTCCTGTTGAGTGCACGGTTTAGGGATTGCGTGGCAATACTACATTCCACAAGGCATGGCCGCTGAGTCTTTGACTCATTCCTTGAAGGACTGTCCGGTGCTTCACGCATTCGTGGGATACCAGGCAGGCTTGCGCTTTTGCAAAAAGGCGGCCGTGCCCTCCTGCGCCTCAGCCTGCTGACGGAAATGCGCGTGCTCGTGAACGAGCTCATCGAAGTAGCCATCGCTCGTCTCAGCCTGAGCGAATTGCAGCGTGCGTGCCTTGGTGGCAGCCGTTGATTCCGGCGCATTCATCAACAATGCATCAACGATGCGGGCCCCGACGCTTTCCAATTCAGCGGGCGCGCAGCATTCATGGGCCAGGCCCAACGCAAGCGCCTGCGCTGCGCTGAAACGCTCGCCCGACTGCGCGTAACGCCTCACCTGCCGCACCCCCATCGCTCGGCACAACTGCGGGATGATGATTCCCGGCATGAGCCCCCAGCGCGTCTCGGTGATCGCAAAGACCGCATCTTCAGCGGCCACGACGATGTCGCAGGCCGCCGCAATGCCAACCCCGCCACCGAAGCAGCCGCCCTGAATCAAAGCCACAGTGGGCATCGGTGCCAGATCCAGCCTGCGCACTGCGTCAGCGGTCAGGCGTGATGCCTCGAGATTGGCCTGTGGGTCTTCGGTGCCGATACTGCGGATCCAGCTCAGATCGGCGCCTGCTTGAAAGTGGCGCCCCTGCCCCCTCAAAACAACCACGCGCAGGCCCCGCTCGGTGGCGAGCAGATCAAGCACCTCATGCAGACCCGCGAGCAGGTCCCCGTTGTAGGCGTTGTTTACCTCGGGACGGTTCAGCGTCACGAACGCAACGCCTCTTGAATCGATTTCAAACAACACGGTACCGCGGCCAGCGGAGTGCGTCATAGGAGTCTCCTGGAATAAAAAAACCCGCCTTGCGGCGGGTTTCGTGCATGCCGGACGATCAGCTTGCGCTTGGAGGCGCAGCCTCTGCAGCGGCAGCCTTCATCGAAAGGCGCAGGCGGCCCTTGTCATCAGCCTCGATGACCTTCACGCGAATCACCTGGCCCTCCTGGACATAGTCGGCCACTTTCTCGACGCGCTCGTTGGCGATCTGAGAAATGTGCAGCAGACCGTCGCGACCCGGAAGGATCTGAACGATTGCGCCAAACTCGAGCAGCTTGAGCACCGTGCCTTCGTAGACCTTGCCCATCTCGACCTCTGCGGTGAGGTCTTCGATGCGCTTCTGTGCCCGCTTGGCGGCCTCGGCATCGGTCGCGGCGATGGTGATATTGCCGTCTTCCTTGATGTCGATTGTGGTGCCGGTTTCTTCGGTGATCGAGCGGATGGTTGCCCCCCCCTTGCCGATCACGTCACGGATACGCTCCGGATTGATCTTCATGGTGTACATGCGCGGTGCGAAATCCGACAGCTCCGTGCGTGCGCCACCGATGGCAGAGCGCATTTTCTCCAGGATGTGCAGGCGACCTTCGCGGGCCTGCGCCAGCGCAACCTGCATGATTTCCTTGGTGATGCCCTGGATCTTGATGTCCATCTGCAGCGCGGTGAGGCCGTTCTCGGTCCCGGCCACTTTGAAGTCCATGTCGCCCAGATGATCCTCATCGCCGAGGATGTCCGAGAGGACGGCAAACCGGTTGCCTTCCTTGATCAGGCCCATCGCAATGCCTGCAACGTGATGCTCGATCGGGACACCGGCATCCATCATCGCGAGGCTGCCGCCGCACACCGACGCCATCGACGACGAGCCGTTCGACTCGGTGATGTCGCTGGTCAGGCGGATCGTGTAGGGGAAGTCT
>CAIXXI010000075.1 GCA_903923345.1 uncultured Burkholderiales bacterium
GAGCAGCGGGCTGCTGATTGCCTACCTGGGCGTGTGTCAGCAGGTCTTTTCTGACCTCTATGATCAGGGTCAACTCTTCGTGCTGTACTTCGGTGTGCTGGCGGCTGCGCTGGGCTTGGCGTCGGTGATCAATGCACGGCTTGTCATGCGCCTGGGCCTGCGACGCCTGACCGGCCTTGCACTGCGGGCCACTGTGATCCTGTCGCTCGTTTTTCTTGCGGTTTGCCTGTCTGGCGACGGAGTCCCGCCGCTGGCCGCATTCATGGCCTACATGTTCCCGATCTTCTTCTGTCTGGGCATGCTCTTTGGCAACTGCAATGCGCTGGCGATGGAGCCGATGGGGCCGATTGCCGGCATGGCCGCTTCGATCATCGGATCGATTTCATCGGTCGTATCGGTGCTGGCCGGTGGCCTGGTCAGTCAGCTCTACGATGGCACGCTGCGGCCGCTGGTCATTGGGTATGCGGTGATCAGCGTGATGGCGCTGTTGACTTCGATGCTGGCTGGCGCTGCAGCTGAATCACGATCTTTCGAAAGCCCGGCGCGTCGTCAATCTCGCGAACGTGACCAAAGTTGAACTCACTGCCGCCTGAGCGCGGTGCATTTTTTAATCAGGATTTCCCGACATGACGATTCAATCAGTGGGCATCATCGGTGCCGGAACCATGGGCAACGGCATCGCGCAGGTCTGCGCTGCAAGCGGCATTCCGGTCGTGCTGGTCGATATCTCGGACCCAGCCCTCGAGCGCGGCCTCAAGGCCGTGCGCAGCAACCTCGATCGGCTGGTGCAGAAAGAAAAAATCAGCGAGGCCGATCGCGATGCGGCCCTTGCGCGCATCCGCTGCACGACGCAATACGATGAGCTCAAAGGCCTGCCACTGGTGATCGAGGCGGCTACAGAGAATCCCGACATCAAGGTGAAGATCCTCAAGCAGCTCGATGCCTTGCTGCCGCCCGAGGCGATCATCGCCACCAACACCTCATCGATCTCGATCACGATGCTGGCCGCGGCCACGCAGCGACCGGATCGATTCGTGGCGATGCACTTCTTCAACCCGGCACCGGTGATGGCGCTGGTCGAAATCGTGCGTGGCTTGCAGACCAGCGATGCAACGCACGACGCGGTCTATGAGTTGTCCAAGCGGCTGGGCAAGACCCCGATCAGTGTGCGCAATTCACCGGGTTTCGTGGTCAATCGCATTCTGGTGCCGATGATCAATGAAGCCTTTTTCGTGCTGGCCGAAGGCATCGCCAAGCCCGAGGACATCGATGCCGGCATGAAGCTCGGTTGCAATCAGCCGATCGGCCCGCTGGCGCTGGCCGACCTGATCGGGCTGGATGTGTGCCTGGCCGTCATGAACACCTACATGGCGGAGTTCAACGACTCCAAATACCGCCCCTGCCCGCTGCTCAAGGAAATGGTGGCCGCCGGGCACCTGGGCCGCAAGACCGGGCGCGGCGTGTACTCGTACTGATTCGACCACACAGGAGAGCATCATGGGTTGGCTGACTGACGAAGAACGTGATCGCCTGCAACCGGCCGAATCGGCGCTGCCGCGGCTGCCGATCCCGGTGCAGGCGGTGTCGAGCGATGAGTTCGTGCCCCTGCCGCAGACGCCCCGCCAGCGCGAGATGGAAAAGCGGCTGCAGGCGATGGGCGCCCGATTGGCGAAACATCAGGGCCTGACTCGACGCCAGTTTTTCCGCACCGCCAGCGGCATGGCTGCTGCCTTTCTGGCCATGAACGACACCTTCGGCCCGGTGTTCGGTGTGAGCGCGGCCGAGGCGGCCACACCCGAGCTGGCACAGGCCCGCGCAAAAGCGCTGTCGGGCGAGTTCATCATGGACATGCACACCCATTTTCTGCGCGATGACACCCGGCTCGAAGGCTTCGTGCGGGCGCGTGAGGCGGTGGGCAAGGCAGGCTGGAACCCGCTGCTGGCGGGCAAGCCGCAGACCATCGAAGACCTGAAGTTCGCGAACTACATGAAGGAGGTCTTCCTCGACAGCGACACCAAGGTGGCCTGCATCAGCGGTGCGCCCTCCGAGCTGACCGAGGACTGGTTCCTGACCAATGAGATGAAGGCCGATGCGCGCAAGCGCATCAACGATGCAGCCGGCAGTCGCCGTGCCTTTGCCCATGCGATCTTCACGCCCGGCTATCCGGGCTGGCTCGAGCAGGTCGACCGCGCCATCGAGACCCTCAAGCCTGATTCATTCAAGGGCTACACGATTGGTGACAACACCAACAAGCATCTGTCGAAGCATCCCTGGCGCCTCGATGATGAAAAGCTGGCCTACCCGGCCTACGAGAAATTCGCCAAGGCCGGGCTGGTGAATGTGTGCATTCACAAGGGGCTGTTTGCGCCCTCGGTTGCGCAGCGGTTTCCCAACCTGCTGCCGTATTGCGATGTGTCTGATGTGGCCAAGGCGGCGAAAGACTGGCCGCAACTGAACTTCATCATCTATCACGGGGGCTATCGCTATGGCGGCGGTGGCCGGGCCGAAGATGCCTGGGGGCAGTTCGAGCGCAGTGGCCGGATCGACTGGGTGACTGATCTGGCTGAGATTCCGGCGCGCCACGGTGTGAGCAATGTCTATGCGGATGTCGGCCAGCTCTTTGCCCAGACCACGATCGCCGAGCCCAAGCTGGCCGCGGTCATGATGGGTCAGCTGATCAAGGGCATGGGTGCAGACCATGTCTGCTGGGGTACTGATGCGATCTGGACCGGTGCGCCGCAGTGGCAGATCGAGGCATTGCGCCGCCTCGAAATTCCTGAGGACCTGCAACGCAAGCATGGCTTCGCACCACTGGGCGCGGCCGATGGCGCGGTCAAGCGGGCGATCTTTGGCGAGAACAATGCGCACCTGTACCGGTTTGATGCACGCCAGCGTGCGGCCCTGACAGACGATGTCCTGGCGTCAGCCAAGCTCGCCTATGAGCGCGAGGGCAGCATGCGAACCAATCTGGCGTATGGGTTTGTGGCGGGGCGAGAGACACGCCCGGCAGCAGGAACATCCCATCGGGGCTGATCGCGCGGGGGTGCGGCGGGGCCGTCACCCGACGGCTCAGCGCCCACTCAGCGCCCCATACACCTGCCGCTTCATCTCAAACGAAAACGGATGCCAGAAGGCGGTGTCGCGCTGGGCCATGACGATCCCGGCGATGCCCAGCCTCGGGTTGATCCACCAGTGCGTGCCGGCCATGCCGCCCCACTGAAATTCATCGATCGAATCGGGTGAGTCAATCGAGGAGGGCGTCAGGGTCACCGCGCCGCCCAGCCCGAAGGCCTTGCCCCGCACCGGTTTGGGAAACCCGACCCAGGTCTGCTCGGGCAGGTGGTTGCGCATCATCAGCGCCAGCGTCTCGGGCTTGAGCAGGGTCGGGCCGCCAGGCATCAGGCTGCGGATGAAGGCGATGGTGTCGTGCAGACTCGAATAGAGTCCGCCACCGCCTGAGAGTCGGGCCACCGGCCGCAGGCACACGCTGGCAAACGGGCCTTCATCGACGCGGGTCAGGCCCGGCTTGAGCGGGTTGGTCAGGCTCGCGCCCCGGTAGTAGCCCACCAGCCGGGGCAGATCGGCCGGGGGCACGGCAAAACCGGTCTCACGCATGCCCAGCGGATCGAAGATGCGCGCCGCCAGGAAATCATCGAAGCGCTGCCCGCTGATCACCTCGACCAAACGGGCCAGCACGTCGGTGGCAATCGAATAGGCCCAGGCGGTCCCGGGGTGAAAGGCCAGGGGCATGCCTTCGAGCAGGTCGATCATCTCGGCCAGAGTGGTGTCGTGGTCGCGGACCTTGTGATCGATAAAGGCCTGGTAGAGCAGTGTTCCGGGGTCGAGCAGTCCATAGCCCAGGCCCGAGCTGTGGCACAGCAGATGGCGCACGGTGATCGGGCTGCGGGCCGGCTCGGTGTCGCTCAGAGACTGGGCGTCGGGCTTGAGTACGCGTCGATGACCCAACTGAGGAATGAAGCGTTCGATCGGGTCGTCCAGCGCAAGCTGGCCGTCTTCCATCAGCAGCAGCACCGCACATGAGGTGACCAGCTTGGTGCTGGAGAACATCCGGAACAGATGGTCTTCGCGCAAGGCGATGCCCTGTTCGCGGTCGGCCATACCGGCACAGTGA